>DASPUW010000001.1:0-5175 GCA_035622675.1 Burkholderiales bacterium
CCTGCGTAAAGTACCAAATCTCCAGCAGGTTGAACACGTCGTGCCAGAAGATCGTGTGGGAAAAAATCACCTCACCGCTGCGCGGGTCGATTACAGCAGCGCCCAGCGCATTGCGCCTGCCGCTTGGCGCCCACCGGATCACCGAGTAACGCAGATCGCCCGGGTCCCAGGTCGGATCATCCTCCTCGCTGGGCGCATCGCGCGCGACGATGGCGTTACGGAAGCCTGCCTGCGAGAACACGGCTTGCCAATCCTCGACGGCCTGCTTGAGATAAGGACGCCATATGTCTGGCACCCCGCGGTCGAGGTAGAACACAATCGGTTGCACGGGATCCGATAGAAGCGCCTCGGGATCTTTCTTCTCCAGCCGGTAGCGCTGAATGAACCCTCGCTCCTTGCCCCCATACTCCCCCGTACCGTAGTCGCGAAACGATGTGGCGAAGTAGCCCACCCGCGAGTCCCAGAAGCGAGGCCGCATCGGTTTCACCGGCAGCAGGTAGAAATTCGAGTAGAAAACGAAACCGAGGGACGCGAGCACCGATTCCTCCGCTTCCTCCACGCGGCTCAGCAGATCGCTCCGGTCGGACACCCAGGTCTGGTAGAAACGCACGCCGATGTTGCGCGGGAACGCCTTGACGCTATCGATGTAGGAGCGCTTGGGATCGATCTGCTGCGTCCCGTAGTACTTCATGAAACCAACGCCGAACCCCGGTGGCGGCTCGCTGATGAACAGCGGCGTCACATCGATGATCGCTTCGCCCTTTGGGCCGCGGCCGACGATGTCGAATGTCCGCAGCAGTGTCGGCAGCGTCGTCGCCTCCACTGCGCGCTCGAGCTCCTCTCCCTGCCCTGCCGCGATCTCGTACTGGAGGACCTCGAGGTCCACTTTGTTCCCGCGCCGGACCCAGCGCACGACATGGTTGTCCACCAAAGTCCCTGGTGCGATCAGGTTCGCTCCTCCGGACACGGCCGCGAACTCGGTGTTGAACAGCATGTCGCGCCCGTAGATGGAATCCGGAATTTCGATCAACAGGTGATCGCAGACCGTGTGCACGGTGAACAGCCCTTCCCGGGTGATCACCGGATCGTCCGAGCCCGGCTTGCATCCGGCCAGCTCGCGCACCGTCGCTGCACCGGCTGCTACCGGCAGCGCGAGCGCGAGGACCACTGCCAACTTCAGGACGGCGTCCATGCTCGACTCCTTCATCATCACTTTGCGATCAGCGGGCAAGTGCTTCGCGCGAGAGGCAGAAACGCCTGCTCCGCGGGGACGGTCGCGCGCAGCTTGTAATAGTCCCAAGGCCCGGATGATTCCTCCGGTTTCTTGACTTCGAAGAGATACATGTCGTGCACCATGCGGCCGTCCTCGCGAAGCCGTCCCGTGGTGCCAAAGAAATCCACCGGCAGCTCCCGCATTTTGGCCATAACGTTCTCGGTCTTGTTCGTGCCCGCGGCTTGCACCGCCTTAAGGTAATGAAGAGTCGCAGAGTACACGCCGGCCTGGATCATGTTGGGCATCTTGTGGCGGCGGTCCAGGAACCGTTTTGACCAGGCGCGGCTCTCGTCGTTCAAGTCCCAGTAGAACGCCGCTCCAAGGAATAACCCCTGAGCCACCGGGAGGCTAAGATCGTGGATGTCGTCGAGGTAGATCAGCAGGGCCGCCAGGCGCTGCTTTCCTTCGGCGGTGACGCCGAGGCGGCGCGCTGCCTGGATGGCTTTGATCAAATCCGGCCCGTACGTGGCAAGTCCAATCACCTTGGCTTCCGCGCGCTGGGCGCGCTGCACATGCGAGGAAAAATCGGCAATGTTCATCGCGTGCATCGACGAGCCGAGCACTGCACCGCCTTCTTCCCGCACGACGTCCGCTGCGTCCTTCTCCAAGGCGAGCCCGGCGGTCGTGTCGGCAGTCACGAAATACCAGGGGCTGCCGCCAGCCCTCACGAGCCCGCCCGCGGTGACATGGGCCAGCGCATAGCTGTCGAAGGCCCAATGGACCGTGACCGGGGTACAGGCTTCGTTGGTGAGGCGACTTGCGGCCGCCGAATTGAACACGACGATTCGATTGAATTGCCTGGCGATCCTTGCAACCGCCAGCGATGAGGGCGAGCCAGTCACGTCCAGCACGGCGTCGACCCGCCCCTTGCTGAACCAATCGCGGGCGCGCGCTACAGCGACGTCAGACTTGCTGGCGTGATCGGCGTAGATGAGCTCGACGGGCCGCCCCAGAACCTGACCGCCGAAATCCTCTATCGCCATGCGCGCAGCGGCGACTTCGTCTTCGCCCGTCAAGTAGGCATAGGGGCCGGACATGTCCACGATGAGGCCGACCCGGATCGCCCCTTCCGGAGCCGGGTCCTGCGACGCCGCGCGCGCCAGGGACCCGATTACCAGCACGGCCAGACAGACTGCCGATAGCGTGAGGCGCATTTCTCGTGCGTTAGGACCCGGATGCCGACGTCCGTCTGCGCGTTGGTTCTCGTTTGTTTCGGAAGATCGAGGCTCGCGCTTGTTTGGCGCAACGTCAGCGCTCAAACAAGCGCTGCACAGCTTAGCACTGCCGGTGCGCAGGTGCTGCTGATCCTGCTCTGTCGGACGGGGACCGTCCCTATTGTTTCCGAGCAACGATTAGCATGTTCGCGAACGGCGTCACGCCGTCGGTCTGGGGCGCCGACACTGCGAGGCCGTGCGATTCGAGAGCCGCTAGCCATCGCGCGATGCTGCGCCGGTGAAAGCGATGCAGCCCCTGCCCTCGCGCTACAGCCACCGTCTGATCAACTAACCAGCTCAAGGCGGCGGCGAAGCGGGCGGACGGATCGCCGACCCGCATGAGGAGCACACCCTGCGGCGTAAGCGTTTCGGCGATGCGCGCGAGGATCGAATCTTGCGCTGCCGGCTCGAGGTAGTGCAGGACGTCCATCAGCACAATGACGTCGCTCGCAGGCAGGCGAGCCGTGCGCAAGTCTGCGAACTCGACCTCCGCGTCCTCGCGCAGGGCGCTCTTCGCTCGTGCAACATCCTTCGCGCGGAGTTCTATCCCGCGCAGGCGCAGGCCCGCCGGCGGCCGCGGCCAGCCCACCGGCCACACACCGGCGCGATACTGCTCGCCCGCTGCGACCAGCAGCGCGAGAAGGCAACCTTGCCCGCAGCCCAGGTCGAGCAGCCGTGCGTGATCGGGGATCAGCCCATCGCGGAGCAGATGAGCGAAGACAGGGTCGTTCACTAACTTGCCGCGGGCAAAGCGCTGGCCGTAGGATCCGGCCGGCGTAAACCGAGCTGCTGCGACGCTGCAAAGACGTTCAAACTCAGGATCCGTCACGGCAGGCGGCGCCAAGCGTGACGGGCTTCAGGCCGCGATCTGCTGCCTGCCAGAGGAGCCGCGGGAGGACTTCAAGCACTGGCGACCGCTGGAGCCGTGCCCCCGTCGCGACGCCGTCGTGCAGCACGATCACGTCTCCTGCTGCGAGCTTGCCTCCGAGCCTGCGGAGCACGCGCCCCGAGTCGCTGTCTACCGTGTCATATCCGCGGCGCGTCCAGGACACGTAACGAAGGCCGAGGCGCGCCAGCACCCAATCGAGGAAAGGATTGCGCACACCCATCGGCGCGCGGAAAAATTGGGGCGCGCGCCCGGCGAGCCTGCTGAGCGTGTCTTGAGCGCTAGCGATGTCGCGACGGAGCCGTTGGGGGCCGTACCAGCCGAACGCGGTCGAATGGTGCTGGCTGTGGTTCTCCACGGCGTGGCCGCGGCGCACGATCTCGCGCACGATCTCCGGATGCATTTCTGCTCGGGCGCCAACGCAGAAGAAGCTTGCTCTAGCGCCTGTGGAGTCGAGCACATCGAGCACGCGGTGCGTGATGTCCGGGTCGGGACCGTCGTCGAACGTGATTGCGATCTCACCGCGCCGCGCCGCCGCGGGGCTAAGCCGCGTCACGTTTGGGCCGAGCAGCCGACTGCGCGGTGCAAGGCTCGCGCCGAGGAGCACCGCCTGGTTCACTGCGACCGCCGCAAGCACCGCGGCCCACGATTCTGGCACCGTGGCGAGCGCCAGGGCACCCCCGACGTGCAGCGCACCGCTCGCCGCGACTGCAGCGGAGGGACGCCAAGAGCGCTGGCGGGAGCCGCTGACATCAGTGCGAAGGGAGTCAGGTGACATAAGCTCAATTATTCCAGAGACCCAAAGCACACGTTGGACGTCAGCGCCGCGTCCGCACAGGGCCGCGTGCAGTGAGCACGGCGTCAACCGTCTTATTTCGGTGCGGGTTCGAGCTTGACCGCGACAGATTCAGTGTAGGTGATGTCTACCAGGTCGCCGACCTTGACCTTCTTGAGGTTGTCCGGATTGCGCGCCTTGAAGGCGCGGCTGTTGCCTTCCGGCCCTTTCAACGTGACCGTGCCGTTGGCGAGATCGATGGATTCGACCGACGCCGTGAACGAGATGCGGCGTGCCACGCCTCCCGCTGGCTTCGCGCCCGGTTCCGCGCGCGTTACTGCAGTCTCAACCTCGGGGCTGGGCGCCGCTTTGTTCGACTTGTTGAGCTTCCATGCCAGGGCTACAACGTAGGCGATCCTGACCTCATCGCCAACCTTGACTTGCGGTAGGTTGCGCACGCGTTCGTCTACGTAGAAAGTGGATTCCTTGCCGTCGGGTGTCTTCAGACTGACCATGCGGCTCTTCGGGTCGATTGCGGCGACCGTCGCCTGGAACTCTATCGTTTTGGACACCTCGCCCTTCGACCCGTCTCCTGCGGCTTGCTGCTCGTCGGCCAATGCGATCTGAGCGCCGGCGGCGGACACTGCGAAACATAGGGCTGCTGCAAGCTTTCTCATGGGCTCTCACCTCTGGATGGATTGTGATCGCTGTCGCGGCGTTGGGCGCACTCAGACCGGAAGGCCAGTGTACCAACACCGACTGTTGCGCGGACCGCTGCCGACACCTAGCTAACCCGGTCCTCCCAGTCTACCCACTCGACGTCGTGAGCTTCGAGATAAGCGTTCACCGCTTCGCCGACGGTGGCGAAGAAGCTCTTCTCGCCGAACCGCGAGAAGATCTCGAAACGCCTCAGCTTGTCCTTGACTGGATCCTTCATCTCGGCAAAACACAACTCAATGCCTGCGGCGCGAAGGGTGTCGTCAAGCTCGCAGATGACGTCGGCAGCGGTCACGTCGACGCTGGTGAC
>DASPUW010000002.1:0-5222 GCA_035622675.1 Burkholderiales bacterium
AGCACAGGCGCGCTCAGCCGGGTTCCGAGGCCGCTTTCGCGGCTTGCACTTCCACCCAGGGCACGAGCGCGTCGAGAGCTGAGGTCACCGCGCGATTGAACGCCGCCGCGGCCGCCTGGGCGTCGGCCGTTTCCACCGGCGCAGTCGTGGTGAAGGTTCGCTGTGCGAGCAGCGAGCGCATCCGCCAGTCGATGAGCTCGGCGCTCAATTGAACGCGAACCACGGCGGGATTGACTGCGAAGTCGTGGTAAAACTGCACGATACCGATGTTCAGCACGAGGTCCGCGCGTACTCCCGCGGACATGCTGGTGACCGATGCGAACCCGCCGCGCGCCTGGAGCCGGCGCTCGGCGAGCTGCACCACCGACCGGGCCGGACGGTCCGTCCAGGCGGCGAACTGGTAGTACGCTCTTTGGCCCGGGCTGCGGCTGAACACGAGGCTCTCTGCGTCGTAGAACACGTCGGCGGCGCTCGCCGCTACGACGAGCGATTGGCGGCTAGGCCGTGTTGCGGCCGCGTCGCTGGCGGGAGCCTGGTCCTGTAGAACATAGTAGGTGCGGGGCGGAACACTGCTCCCTCCGAGACAGCCCCCCAGGCAGGTCGCGGCGATGAAAGCCAGAGCGGCGCGCTTCACTTCGCTTTCTCCCCGGGACCGAGCTGCGCCGCGCTCGGACCGAAGATCAGCGCCCTTGGATCGCGGTAGCGGCTGAGCGTGCGGTCGAGCACCTCCGCCGTCACGCGCAGCTCACGCGACGTGGCGTGCAGGTCGAGCGACGCGGTCTGGCTCAGCGTGTCGATCTGCTGCGTCAGCATCAGGGCCTGCGCCTGGATCGTCTTCGCGGCCTCCGTTACCTCGCGCAGCGCCTGGTCAGTCTGCTTGGCGACAGGCTCGACGTTGCTGCTTACCTTCTCTACGGCCGCCGAGATGCTCGTGCTCGCACGGCCGAATGCGTCGACGCCGCGGTTGACGGTGGCGAGCGTCTGGTCGATCCGGTCGAGGCGTGCGTTGAGTCCGGCGGTGAGGTCGCGGATGTTCACGAGGACGTCGCGGACTGCATCGCGGTTCGGCTGGTCGAGCAGGGCGTTGAGCCGCTCCAAAGCCTCGGTGCCGTTGTCGGCGAGCCGGCTTGCGACATCCTCGATCTTTTCCTCCATCGAGGTGCCTTCCTTGATCACCGGGTAATCCTGGCCTTCGTTGGCCTTGAGAAGCGGGCCCGGCGGATCGGGCGTGCGCAGACCGATGCGCGCGATGCCGGTCACGAACGTGCGCGAGACGACCGCCACGGTATTCTCGTGCACCGGCGTGTCGCGCTTGACTCGGACCATCACGGTGACCTTGTTGATGTCCCTCGACGACAGCGTGTAATCGACCACCTGGCCGACCTTGATCCCCCGCATGGTCACGTCGCCCCCGACCTGGAGCCCCTCGAGCGACTGGCGCACGAAGATGATCTCGTAGGCGCGATAGGACTCGTGCGATCCCCATTGCGTGAGCCACAGGATCGCGAGCACCGCCGCGGCGATCAGCGCCACCAGCGTGGCGCCGATGTAGGTGTACCGCACGTCAGGTTCCATGGGTTTCGCTACCTCCGCCGATCATGGTTCGCACCGAGAAATACGACTGCACCCAGGCGTCGCTCGTCTGCATCACTTCGCGCACGGGCCCGTCCGCGAGGACCTTGCCCTTGGCCAGGACGATCACGCGGTCCACAACTGTGAGCAGCGTGTCGAGGTCGTGTGTCACCAGGAGAATGGTGACGCCGAGGTCGTCGACCAGAAAGCGCACGAGCTTGTCGAAAGCGCGCGCGGTGATGGGATCCAGCCCCGAGGTGGGCTCGTCGAGAAAGATCACCTCCGGCTCCAGCGCCAGCGCTCGGGCGATGGCCGCACGCTTGCGCATGCCGCCCGAGAGCTCGCTCGGCATTTTTCTGTCCGAGCCCGGCTCCAGACCCGCCAGGCCGATCCTGAGCTGCACTAGGGGCCACAGGACCTCGCCGCGCAGATCGGTATGCTCGATCAGCGGGACCGCCACGTTGTGCGCCACGTCGAGCGAGGAGAACAGCGCGCCGTCCTGGAACATCATGCCGAAGCGGCGCCGCACCGCGCTCAACTCGGCGGCGGAAGCGTTCCAGATGTCCGTACCCAGCAGGCGTACCGTTCCCGCCGACGGTCGCAGCAGGCCGACGATCTCACGCAGCAGCACGGACTTGCCGGTGCCGCTTCCGCCGATCAGGGCAACGAGTTGACCGCGCTGCAGCGTGAAGCTCACACCGTTGTGGATGGTCTGCGCTCCGAACCGGGTGACGACACCGTCGACTTCGAGCACAGCGTCGGTCGTCGGCATGGCGCTCAGATCCCGAGCTTCTGGAACACGACCGCGAACAGGGCATCGAGCAGAATCACGGAGACGATGCTTTGCACTACGGTAGACGTGGTGTTGATGCCGATCGAGCGTGTGTCACTGCTCACCGTCATGCCCATGCGGATGCCGATAACGGCGATGAACAGTGCGAACACCGGCGCTTTCGCGAGGCCGACGATCACGTCGTTCAAGCGCAGCGCAGCCTGCAGCCGGTCGAGATATGTCGCAGGCACCAGGCCGAGCACCCGGTCCGCCATGAGCATGCCGCCGAGATTGCTCACGACGTCGCCGACAAACACCAGCAACGGCAGGGCGACGACGATGGCGAACAGGCGCGGCAGCACGAGCACGTCCATGGGCGACAGTCCCAGCACGCGGATCGCGTCCGTCTCCTCGGTGAGGCGCATGGTGCCGAGCTGCGCCGTGAAGGCGGCCCCCGAGCGGCCGGCGACGATCACGGCCACCAGCAGAGGCGAAAATTCGCGGGACATGCCGATAGCGACGCCGTCGACCACGAACAGGCTGGCGCCGTAGCGCTCAGCCTGCACCCCAAGCAGGTAAGCGAACACCAGGCCGATCAGGAACGTGACCAGGACCACAACCGGGATCGCCCTGATTCCCACCTGCTCGAGCTGCGCGGCAAGCTCCTTCACGCGCAGGCGCTGCGGATGCGTGACGAGCGTGGCCAAGCCGGCGGCAATGTAGCCGAGGAACTGGACGTGGCCGGCGAGCAGGTTCCACAGCGCTGCGCTCGCACGCCCGATCGCCTCGAACACGCCCGGGCTTCGCGCCTGCTCGACGCTGCCGACGCGGACCAGCTGGCCGGCCACGACGTCGAGGATGCGGCGATGGTGCTGCGAGAAATTCCGCGGCACAGCCGAGCGGAGGTCCGCACCCGGCTGCTGCTGGAGATAGCGCAGCAACGCCAACGCGCCGGCGGTGTCAAACCCGGTGAGCGCGCCGCCGTCCAGTGCGACCAGCCTGGCTGGTCTCGGCAGTGCGGATAGCGCGGCGCTCAACCGCTCGACATGAGGCAGACGCCAGTCCCCTGCGAGGCGCAGCGTAGCCCCGGCGCCATCGGCGACGACTGCGGCCGGCGGGATTGGCGGAGAGTGGCTGAGGGTGCTGGCGTTCACCGTACCTGTGTGTTCGAGCGGACGGCCGCTATTATCGCTATTCGGCTTGCGGCCGGCATACCTTTCCTGGAGCGCAAAGCCCGAGTAGCATTGCATTGTCGCGACTATGCCTCTGCAACGCAGGATGGGCAGTCGCCCTGCATGGAGGCAGAATGAATAGACGTCGCGCCCTGG
Organism: Burkholderiales bacterium; assembly: GCA_035622675.1. GTDB lineage: Bacteria > Pseudomonadota > Gammaproteobacteria > Burkholderiales > SHXO01 > SHXO01. The sequence goes on from DASPUW010000002.1 coordinate 3,673, forward strand.
GCGCACTCGCTGTCCTGGGTGCCTGGATCGCGCTCAGCGGCCAGGCCCTGCAACGGGAATGGAAACGGGCGGGCGGAGGCAGCCTCGCATTGCACATCAATGCCGAGGACGCGGGTTCCGCAGAAGCCGCGGATCTGCTCGCGAAGCAGCTGCACAAGGTCTTGCCCGACACGGATATCCGGGTGGTGCGGGGCGCGAGCGCGGCAGCCGTCGACGAGGTCGTGGCGAAAACGCAGGGCGTTCTGGCGTTCGTCGCCTACGATGTCGCGCTGCAGATGTATCGGGGCGAGGGCCCGTTCCGTGCGCTCGGCCCGGCCCCGCTGCGCGTGCTGGTAGAGAATTACAAATACCAGCTCCTGTGCCGGGCCGATTTCGCGCGCGAGCAGGCATACGTGATCGCGCAGGCCATCATGCAGGACCCGGAGATGCTCAAGTTGACCGTGCCGGACCGCCCCGCGGGCGACTCGAACGTCGGGGACAGCATTCCAACGCATCCGGGCGCGCTCGCGTTCCTCAAGAGCGGCGCGGGGCAAAACAGATGATGTCCCTCGCATCGGGTACGGTCGCCGAGGGTTGGGCAACGCGCGAGTGAGGCAGGCCAGCGCCGCAAGCTGGGCGCTTGCGCTGTGCCTGATGTTCGGTGTCGGCTGGTATGACGCGGCCGCATCCGAGACCGATCAGTTCACGCTGCCGGATGCCGCGCTCGAGGACCTGGGTCCCGAGCTGAGCGCCAAGACCCTCGAGATCCTGAACGACGAGGTCGCACGTCTCAACGAAGACGTCGCGAGGAGCCGGCGGAAAAACCCGCAAGCGCCCATTCCCGCTCTCGACGAGGAACGCCTGGCGCAGGACTTCTTCCAGCGCACCGGCGTCGGGCTGCCCGAGTCGACCATGGAGCGCTACATCCGTTATGGCGACCTGCCGGGCAAGCACCTGCGTTTCATGCCTTCGCCGTTCGCGTCGGTCTACGCCTGGGTGCTCACACCGGTGCCTTTCGCGCTGGTGATCTTCAGCTCGCCCACGGTGCGCTTGTACGGCGTGGACCTCGGGACGGACAAGATCGGACACTTTTACCAACAGGGCTATGAGTACTACGACCGCTATCGACACGCACGCGCCAAGGGCATGCCGGAGCGGGCCGCGCTCGACGTCGCTGTCGATTACGGCGTCACGACGGAGAACATGGCCTACGGTGTCATGCTGAGCGGCGTCTATTCGAATGGAGACCTGGCTGCCAATTACGCCGGTCTCAAGTTCTACCGGAACCTGTTCAACCAGGTCGTCATCGGCGATCGGGTCCTACCGCCTATCATCGTTGCGCGTGACGACGGTTACTGGAGGGTCAATCCGGAGCGTGCCAATGCCGACTTGCTGAAGCCGTATGTTAGTGAGCACTTGAACGAGGCGTACAACCCCTCGGAGTACGTGGTCGGCGTCGAGCGGATTCGCCGGCACGTGCGCGAGCGCTGTCAGCGCTGGTTCGCCGAGGTACCGGGGTTCAGCGAGCAAAGCTATCGTGCCGCGCTGACGCGGGTCGAGACCTGGTACGG
>DASPUW010000003.1:0-21298 GCA_035622675.1 Burkholderiales bacterium
GTCCGCGTGTTCAATGACAGAGGCGCGGTCGAGGTGCGTGCCCGGGTGGGCGATCGCGTGCGGCCGGGCGTGGTGTCGCTGCCTTCGGGCTGGTGGGCAACGCTCAGCCCGGGCGGAACATCGGTGAATACGCTCACCGCCGACGGGCTCAGCGATTGGGGTGGGGGCGGGGATTTCCACGATACGCTGGTGCAAGTAGCTGGCGTCTAGGCGAATACGCCCTGCAGGAACCACGCTTTGTCCGCGCGGCGCTCTCTGAACACCCAGAATGACACACCGGCGGCGTCGCACGCGACAAAGTAGTCGCGCTGCACGTCTTCGCCGTCCCACCATCCGCTCTCGATCCGCTCCGGCCCCGCGAGCAGGGTGAGCTTCGTGCCGAGCATCGGCAGGCCGCTGTCGCTTCGCAGCCTCTGCGGTGGTTCCATCAGCCACAGCGGACGCCTGGCGTGCACAGCGCTCGCCGTGCTGGTACCCGGTTCACAGCAGCGCCACGCCAGTTCGGGCCGATGGTCGGGATGACTGACGATGCTGTAAACGGACTCCGGGCCCAGACGTGCGCGCAGATGCTCGATGATCAGCCAGCGCTCTTCCTCGGGCAGGCGGTCCTCCGGAAACAGCGACAGATTGCGCGAGCCGAGCGGCTGCGTCTCCGCGCTCTCGAGCACGATCGCTTCCACGCGCTCGGGCAGGATGACGTTCGCCAGCCGCTCGCGCAACAGCGTGAGGATGCGGCGCGGGTCGCGGCAGGGCACCGAGAAACCGAGCATCACGATCGTCGGCCGGTGGTCTTCGTGGCGCAAAGCGAGCTTGAGCCGCGTGACTCCGGCCTGCCTCGTGCGCAGGTATCCCGCGAGCTCCTGGATCAGCCGGTTGGCAGCGAACAGCAGCGGCTCGGTTTCCTGCACCGGCGCAGGCAGAGCGAGCTGCGCCTTGTAGCGGGAAGGCGGAGCCCATGGTGCTCGCGGATCGGGCAGGCGGCCCAGAGCGCGGTCGAGCTCGTCCAGCAGAGCCTGACCGAAGCGGCGCGCCAGCCCGTCGCGCGGCAGCGCCAGACACTCGCCGAGGGTGTGCACACCCATGAGGCCGAGCGTGCGGATCACGTCTTTGGGCTGCTCGAGCAGGCAGAGTGGCAGTCCGGCGAGCGCGGGTTCCAGCGCCGCGATGTCGGCGATGGTTGTATCCATTCCAGCGCGAGCCAGCAGCCGTGCTGCAGCCGGCGTGGGCGCTACGGCGATGGCCGCCGTGTATCCGAGATCGGCGAGATCGCGGCCGAGCTGCAGCAGCAGCGGCTGCAATCCTCCGAACAGCCGCAAGCTGCCTTCGATTTCCAGCAGCAGAGCATCGGATTGCGCGAGGCTCACTGTCGAGGTGAATTGGCCGGCCCAGGCCGCTGCACCTTCGAGGGTCTTCGTTTCGAGCACAGGATCGCGCGGACGCTCGACAAGCTTGGGTGCCAAGGCGATGGCGGCGGAAACCAACATGCCCGGGGTGATGCCGTAGCGGCGCGCTTGCGGGTTACAGGAGAGAACTTCCGGCTGGTTGCCGCCGGTGGTTACGATCGTCGGTTGAGCCGTGGGGCTCGCGCGCAGCGCAAGCTGCAGAGAAAAGTCGGGGAAGTGCAGACAGGCCCAGAGCATGGCACAAGGAGTTTCGCGTCATGCCAAACCATGCGGGACCCGTCTATAAGGGAGCGGGCGAGCGGAGCGCACGCGAGATGCACTGGCGGCTTTTGGATCGAGCTCGAGATGGACTGGGAGCGCAGGACATCCGATATCCAGCGAGAGCGGTGGCGCCCAGCCGCCGCCCCGGCGCTTGATGATCTGCAGCTCGAGTCTGCCGCGGACGGTGCTCACCTGTATGCGAAGCGGCGCGGGCGATGGGTGAGCGGCGCTGCGCGTCGAGCCGAACACGACGCCCAAGCTTTTGCCTTCCTCGGCGGCCAGTTGCAGGCGGCGCAGCGGGGTGCGCGGCCCAGACCAGGCGAGCACTGCTGCACAGCTGCCCGAGCGCAGACAGCGCTCGGCTGCCCATAGACTCTCGCCGTCCGAGCGAGTCTCTACCACCACCAGGCGCGAGAGGTTTACCCCGAGAGACTCGAACCCCGGCGCGAAAGGACGGTGCGGAGGTGCCACCAGCACCAGCCATTTGTCATCCATCGACAGGCGGGCGAGCGCAGGTACCAGCAGGCGCAGTTCGCCGATGCTGCGCCGACTGGTGAGCAGCTCGGTGAGCGCTGCTCGGGGCCAGCCGCCGCCCGGAAGCTGCGCATCCAGCTCGGCAAAGCCGGTGGGAATGCTCTCGACTGCGACCTTGGCGTACTGATCGCCGCGCCAGACGGCGGGGTTGCTGAGGACGAGTTCGAGAGCGGGAACCATGATGAAACATAGAGGAGCAAAAATTGCCCCTCACCCTATCCCTCTCCCGCAAGGGGAGAGGGAGAATAAAGCCTCGACCTTCCCCTCCAAAGGGGGAGGGCGGGGTGAACCGTGGGATTTACCGGCTACATCATCCGCGCGCTGTCGGATGCGCCGCTCGTCGTTCCGCCGCTGTCCCTGACCGGGTAGCGCATGGTTCCGCTTTGCACCGCCGGGATCTTGCCCAGCTTCACGAGCCGGGCTTCGATCGCGATCCGGCTGCGCTTGTGCTCCCGGGCCAGATCCAGAATGGTCATGCCCGAGTCGAAGGCTGTCCCCAGCTGCGCTTCCTCTTCATCCGACCACGGGCGTCCCGAATTTTCTGGCTGATTTTTCTGAGCCGCGCTGCGTTCCCGCGTCTGATTGGGATTTTCCAGGGCCCGGATGGCGTAGTAGAGCGCGCGCACCGTGTCCGGATGCTGGTAAGGGCTGGCGTGAGAAAGCGTCTCGCCCGTGCCGGGGTCGATGCCGTCGGCCAGAATTTTAAGAATGCCCAGCGCTTTGTCGTGTTCCATATCTCCTCCTCACAATGTCTTGCCGTTGCGGATAATTCCCACGCCGAGTCCCTCGATGGCGAAGAAGTCGCGCTTGAGATCCACCAGGATCGGCTCGAAGTCGGGGTTCTCGGGCAGCAGCTGCACCTGGTTGCCTTGACGCTTGAAGCGCTTGACCGTGACTTCGTTGCCGAGCCGCGCAACCACGATCTGGCCCGAGCGCGCTTCCGATGTGCGATGCACAGCCAGCAGGTCTCCATCCAGGATGCCGACGTCGCGCATGCTCAGGCCCCGCACCTTCAATAAGTAGTCGGCGCGCGGTTTGAACAGAGCCGGGTCGAGCTGGTAGCGGCCTTGAATGTGCTGCTCGGCCAGGATCGGGCTGCCGGCAGCCACCCGTCCCACGACCGGAATACCCAGGTTCTCCCGCAGGCGAATGCCGCGGGAGGCGCCCGGCAGCATTTCGATGTAGCCCTTGCGCTCCAGCGCCCTCAGATGGTCCTCGGCTGCATTGGGGGAGCGGAAGCCGAGTTGCGCGGCAATTTCGGCCCGAGTGGGCGGGAAACCGGTCGCCTGGAGAAAATCGGCGATCAGCTGCAGCACTTCGGCCTGACGTGCGGTCAATTCGTCCATGACTCCTCCTACTGTGATTATATACAGGTGTCGAGGATTTGCAAGAGCCCCGGACCCGAGGTGCGTTTTTATTCGCACTTCAATCGTGCATCACCACTATATTTAGCACTGTTTCGGTGCGACTCATTTCTGTAATCGAAGCGCTCGCCGCTGCTCCCGCATGCGCAAAAGTGACGCAAAAGCATGAACTAAGAACGAAAACGATGATGCTGACATGCAGCTGAAATCACTCGGCACGCTTGTTGCGGAACCGCTGCACCGAATCTGACAGGAGACAAGATTCGCATGCAAAGCGTAAAGCTCTGCACTTCGATGCGCCGCACCTATTCATCAACCTGACAGGGGGACCGTTCAAATGAAAAGACGTCAATTCCTAAAGACCTCGGCCGGGCTGGTTGCCGCCACCTATGCGCCTTGGTCGGCCAATGTCTTCGCAGCCGACAACACACCCATCAAAGTAGGCGTGCTGCACTCGCTATCCGGCACGATGGCGATCAGCGAGACGGCGCTGAAGAACACGGCGCTGATGACTTTCGAAGAGATCAACGCCAAGGGCGGCGTGATGGGCCGACCGCTCGAAGCGGTGGTGGTGGATCCGGCCTCGAACTGGCCGCTGTTCGCGGAAAAGGCCCGCCAACTGCTCACGCAGGACAAGGTCGCAGTCGTGTTCGGGTGCTGGACCTCGGTGTCGCGCAAGTCGGTGCTCCCGGTGTTCGAGGAGCTCAACGGGCTGCTGTTCTACCCGGTCCAGTACGAGGGCGAGGAGCTGTCGCAGAACGTGTTCTACACCGGCGCCGCGCCCAATCAGCAGGCCATCCCGGCGTGCGAGTACCTCATGAGCGAGGAAGGGGGCGGAGCGAAGCGCTGGTTCCTGCTCGGCACCGACTACGTTTATCCGCGCACCACGAACAAGATCCTCCGTGCCTTCCTCAAGGCCAAGAAGGTCGACGAGAAGGACATCGAGGAAATCTACACGCCGTTCGGCCACAGCGATTACCAGACGATCGTCGGCAACATCAAGAAGTTTGCCGCCGGCGGCAAGACCGCAGTGGTCTCGACCATCAACGGCGATTCGAACGTCCCGTTCTACAAGGAGCTCGGCAACCAGGGCCTGAAAGCGACCGATGTCCCGGTGGTGGCGTTCTCGGTGGGCGAAGAGGAGCTGCGCGGCATCGACACCAAGCCGCTGGTGGGTCACTTGGCCGCATGGAACTACTTCATGTCGCTCAAGAACCCGCAGAACGACGCCTTCATCAAGCTCTACAAGGACTGGGCCAAGAAGAACAGCGTTCCCAACCTCGACACGGTGGTAACCAACGATCCGATGGAAGCCACCTACGTCGGCGTCCATATGTGGGCGCAGGGCGTGGAGAAGGCCAAGTCGATCGAAGTCGACAAGGTGCGTCCGGCGGTCTGCGGCCAGACCTTCAAGGCGCCATGCGGGTTCACGCTCACGATGGACAAGACTAACCATCACTTGCACAAGCCCGTGTTCATCGGCGAGGTGACCGGCAACGGTCAGTTCAACGTGGTGTGGAAGACGAAGGGCCCGATCCGGGCTCAGCCGTGGAGCCCGTTCATTCCCGGCAACGAGAAGAAGCAGAACGTATAAGCAGGCGGTTGCAGGGGGCGGCGAGGCGGGCCGGCGGCCCGCCTCGCCCGCCCTCGCCCCGGGTCGTTCGCGTCCTGGGATTTTGTCCCCAACCCTGGTGGGAATGTGGCGAGGTTTCGGCTGATGTCGGCGCGGCTGCTGTTTGCGGTGGTGCTCGTTGCGCTGGTCGCCGTCGCTTCCCGCGCGTGGGCGCTCGACGCGGATGTCGTGAAGAAGCTCGCGAGCGAGGACGCCGCAGTCAAGCTGCAGGCCATCGCCCAGCTGGCGAGCGCGGCGGATCCCGCGGCGCTGCCGGTGCTGGAAGCGCTACGCGACGGCGCGCTCAACGTTGCGCCGGACGGAAGAGTCGTGATTCTCACAGGCGCGACCGCCAAAGACGCGGTGAGCGGCGAGCCGCTCCCAGCGGCTCCCGAAGGCCTCGAGCCGGTCGGCATCAACAATCGCATCCGTGGCGCGCTCCAGTCGGCGCTGTCTGCATTTGCGCTGTTCTCGTCTGACCGAGAGACGCGCTTCAAGGCGGCGCGTGGCATGGAGAGCTCGACCTCCGAGTCGCTGCTGCCAATGCTGAACAAGGCGCTGGAAAAGGAGACCGATCCACAGATCCGCGCCAGCCTGGAGCAGACGCGCGCCGGCATCAACATCAAGAACGCGGATCCCGCCGTGCGCTTCGCGGCGGTCAAGGTGCTGAGCGAGAGCAACCAGCAGTGGACCAAGAGCCTGCTCCTTCCTCTGCTCGAGAAAGATGCGAGCGGGCAGTTCGCCGAACCCGACGATAAGGTGCGCGACGCGGCGGCGCTTGCCGTCAAGACCATCGACCGGCGAGTGGCGTTCAGCGACTATGCGGGCCGGCTGTTCACGGGTGTAAGCCTTGGCAGCATCCTGCTGCTGGCAGCGCTCGGCCTTGCCATCACCTACGGCCTGCTCGGCGTGATCAACATGGCGCACGGCGAGATGATCATGATCGGCGCCTACGCGACCTATGTGACGCAGCAGGTGGTGAGGAGCCATTTCCCGGGTTTGGTGGAGTGGTACCCGGTGTTCGCCGTGCCGGTGGCGTTCGTGTCTTCGGGGCTGGTCGGAATGGCGTTGGAGCGCAGCGTGATCCGCTGGCTGTACGGCCGCCCGCTCGAAACGCTGCTGGCGACCTGGGGCATCAGCCTGTTCCTGATCCAGCTCGTGCGGCAGATCTTCGGTGCGCAGAACGTCGAAGTGGCGAACCCGTCCTGGATGTCGGGCGGAATTCAGTTCGCCAACTTGACCCTGCCTTACAACCGCATCGTGATCATCGGTTTCGCGCTCGTCATCCTGGTGCTGATGTGGGTTATGTTGTCGCGCACGCGGCTCGGGCTCTTCGTCCGCGGTGTCACCCAGAACCGCAGCATGGCCTCGTGCGTCGGGGTCAACACCGGGCGCGTGGACCTGCTCGCCTTCGGGTTGGGGTCGGGCGTCGCTGGCCTGGCCGGCGTTGCGTTGTCGCAGATCGGCAATGTGGGACCAGAGCTCGGACAGTCCTACATCATCGACTCGTTCATGGTGGTGGTGCTGGGTGGCGTGGGCCAGCTCGCGGGCACCGTCTACGCCGCGCTCGGTCTCGGTGTGGCGAGCAAGCTGCTCGAGCCGCATATCGGCGCTGTGCTGACCAAGATCCTGATCCTGGTCCTGATCATCGCGTTCATCCAGAAGCGCCCGCAGGGTCTGTTCGCGCTGAAGGGCCGGGCTCTAGAAGCGTAGGGAACAGCCGCCTTGCGCAGCCACGATCTTCCGATCTTCCTGTCCGCCGAGCGCCAGGGCCTGTTTGGCCCCAAGGGGTGGGCGGCGTTGCTCGCTTTCGTCCTGGCAGTGGTGGTTGTGGTGCCGGTTCTGTTCGTGCTGGTACCGGCGAGCTCCCCGTTCCACCTGTCTGCGTATTTCGTCACTTTGGTCGGCAAGATCATGTGCTACTGCATCGTTGCGGTGGCCATGAACCTGATCTGGGGCTACACCGGCATTCTCAGCCTCGGGCACGGCGTGTTCTTCGCTCTCGGTGGCTATGCGTTCGGCATGCATCTGATGCGCATGATCGGACGCGAGGGGCAGTACCAGAGCGACCTGCCGGACTTCATGGTGTTTCTGGACTGGAAAGCTTACCCCTGGTACTGGTCGTTCACCGACCACTTCTGGTACTCAGCGCTGCTGGTCGTGCTGGCTCCAGGCCTGCTCGCCTTGGTCTTCGGGTTCTTTGCCTTCCGGTCGCGCGTGAAGGGCGTGTATTTCTCGATCATCACGCAAGCGCTGACCTTCGCCTTCATGCTGCTGTTCTTCCGCAACGATACCGGCTTTGGCGGCAACAACGGGTTTACCGACTTCAAGCGCATTCTCGGCTTCCGCATTGCCGAGCCTGGCACGCGCGCCGCGCTGTTCGCCCTCACCGGCCTGTACCTCGCGTCGGTCATCGTGCTGTCACGGTCCATCATCCGGTCCAAGATCGGCCGGGTGCTGACCGCGATCCGCGACTCCGAGAGCCGGCTCATGTTCTCCGGCTACAACCCGCTCTGGTACAAGCTCTCGATCTGGACGCTGTCGGCCGTCATGTGCGGCATCGCGGGCGCGCTCTACGTCCCCCAGGTGGGCATCATCAACCCGAGCGAGATGTCGCCGGCCAACTCGATCGAGATCGCGATCTGGGTCGCCGTAGGCGGCCGCGGCACCCTGGTCGGTCCGGTGGTCGGCGCGGCACTCGTCAACGGAGCCAAGAGCTTCTTCACCCAGTCCTTCCCCGAGTACTGGCTGTTCTTCCTTGGCTTGCTGTTCATTCTGGTCACGCTGTTCCTGCCCAAAGGTGTGGCCGGGATCATCCCGATGCTGCGACGGGGCTCGCGAGCTCAGTCGGCCAACAACGAGGCGGGCGCGTGAGCAAGTTGCCGAGCGTGAGCGCGGTGGACGGATTGGGCGCGACCATCGGGCGCGTGGTGGGAGAGGGCGTCGATATCAGTCACGGGCCCATCCTCTACCTCGAGGACATCACCGTCAGTTTCGACGGTTTCAAAGCCCTCGATAAGCTGACTCTGACGGTCGACGCGGGCGAGCTGCGCTGCGTGATCGGGCCCAACGGGGCTGGCAAGACGACCATGATGGATGTGGTCACGGGCAAGACCCAGCCGGACTCCGGCACCGCCTTCTTCGGACAGACCATCGACCTGACGCGTCTCACCGAACCCGAGATCGCGCAGGCGGGGATCGGTCGCAAGTTCCAGAAGCCCACGGTGTTCGAGAACCATACCGTGTTCGAGAACCTCGAGCTGGCGATGAAGACCGATAAGGGCGTGTGGGCCAGTTTGCGCGCGCGCCTCGGCTCGGAGCAGCTCGACCGCATCGCGCAGACGCTCGATCTGATCCAGCTGACGCGAGAAGCAGACCGGCCGGCTGGCGTGCTGTCGCACGGGCAGAAACAGTGGCTCGAGATCGGCATGCTGCTCATGCAGGAGCCGAAGCTGTTGCTGCTCGACGAGCCGGTGGCGGGCATGACGGATGAGGAGACCGAGCGCACCGCCGAGTTGTTCACGTCGCTCGCGGGCAAGCATTCAGTAGTCGTGGTGGAACACGACATGGAGTTCATCGGACGGATCGCGAAGCAAGTCACCGTGCTGCACGAAGGCAGCGTGCTGGCCGAAGGGCCGATGGACCGGATCAAGAACGACGAGCGTGTGATCGAAGTCTACCTCGGTCGGTGAGCGAGCCGCGCACATGCTCAACATAGAAAAGCTGAACCAGTACTATGGCAGCAGCCACACCCTGCGCGACGTGAGTTTCGCGGTGCCCAGAGGCGAGTGCGTTGCGCTTCTGGGCCGCAACGGTGTGGGCAAGAGCACGTTGCTCAAATGCCTCATGGGCGTCCTTCCGGTGTCGAGCGGCAGCATCAGCATCGAAGGGCAGGAGATCACGGGGCTGCCGCCATTTGCGCGGGTGCGCCTCGGGCTGGGCTATGTGCCCCAAGGGCGTGAGATCTTTCCGCGCTTGACGGTCGAGGAGAACCTCCTCATGGGACTGGCCAGTAAGAGCAGCGGCACCGCCTCCGACATCCCGGCCGACGTGTTCGAGATGTTTCCGGTCCTCAAACAGATGCTGCGGCGGCGCGGAGGCGACCTGTCCGGCGGTCAGCAGCAGCAGCTCGCGATTGCGCGCGCCCTCGTGATGCGACCCAAGCTGCTGATCCTGGACGAGCCCACCGAGGGCATCCAGCCATCCATCATCAAAGAGATCGAGCGCGTGATTCACGCGCTGTCCGAGCGCGGGGATCTGGCGATCCTGCTGGTGGAGCAGTACTTCGAATTCGCGCGCGAGCTGGCGGACCAGTACCTGATCCTGCGCCGGGGCGAGATCGTGAAGCGCGGGGCGAGCGCCGAGATGAACGCCGACGAGCTGCGCAGCTACCTTGTGGCATGAACCTACGTGATCTGCGCGCGGCGCCAGCGGCAGAGGCCTGGCGGGCCAGCCTGCAGTTGCGCTACGAGCGCGCCGGCGGTTTGACGCAGCTCACGCGCCGCAAGCACACGGGGCCGCTGCTGGTGCAGAAGGCCTTCCATCCGGAAGGCGACGAGGTGTGCCATTCGTTGCTCGTGCATCCGCCGGGCGGAGTCGCTGGCGGCGATCGCCTGGAGATAGACGTCGCCGTGGACGAGCGTGCCCGAGCGCTCATCACGACCCCGGGCGCAGGGAAATGGTATCGCTCCTCAGGACCGGTGTCGGAACTCCACGCGACACTGGCGGTCGGGTCAGGTGCAAGCCTGGAGTGGTTTCCGCAGGAGAGCATTGTGTTCGATGGCGCACAGGTCCGGGCCAGCGTCCGCGTCGAGCTGGGCGAGTCCGCGTGCTTCATCGGTTGGGACATCACACGCCTGGGACGGACCGGTTCCGGGGAACGCTTCGGCGCCGGCGAGCTGCGCAGCCGCTTCGAGGTCCTGCAGGCCGGACGGAGGTTGTGGGGCGAGTTTGCACGTATCGAGGGCGGCGCGCCGCTTCTGCAATCTCCGGCCGGTCTCGCAGGGCATCCGGTCATGGGCATTTTTCTGGGAGCGGGCGCGGGGATCGACGCCGGTTTGCTCGACACCTGCCGGGCGCCTGCGCCACGAGGCGATGCGCGATGGGGCGTGACTGCAATGCCCGGCGTCGTGATCGCGCGCTACCTGGGCGCTTCGGCGGAAGCGGCGCGCGGCTACTTCGTGGAGCTGTGGAGATGCGTGCGGCCGGCGCTGCTTGGACGTGAGATCTGCCTGCCGAGGATCTGGAACACATGAGACGGGCGAGAGCGCGGGACGACACAACTAAGTCATAAGTAAAAAGGAACCCTGGAGCGAGCATGGAGCTGACCCCGAGAGAAAAGGACAAGCTTCTGATCTTTACCGCCGCGCTGCTGGCCGAGCGACGCAAGGCGCGCGGCCTGAAGCTCAACTACCCGGAAGCGGTCGCCTACGTGACCGCGGCGATCCTGGAGGGCGCACGCGACGGCAGGAGTGTCGCCGAGCTGATGAGCTTCGGAACATCGCTGCTCGGGCGAGCGGACGTGATGGAGGGTGTGCCCGAGATGATCCCGGACATCCAAGTGGAGGCGACGTTTCCGGATGGAACAAAGCTCGTCACCGTTCACCACCCCATTACGTGAGACGGGTAAAGAGGTGAAGAGGTGAAACAGCTGAAGGGAGGAACCGCGACATCATGATTCCTGGTGAGATCAAAACCACGCCCGGCGAAATCGAGCTCAACGCGGGCCGTCAGACAGTCACGCTCGAAGTGGTCAATACGGGCGACCGGCCGGTCCAGGTCGGATCGCACTACCACTTCTACGAAACCAATGCTGCGCTGCGCTTCGATCGCGAACGCGCACGCGGTTTCCGGCTCGATATCGCTGCCGGCACCGCGGTGCGCTTCGAGCCCGGGCAGGAGCGTACGGTGCGGCTGGTCGCGTTGGGCGGCGACCGCGTCGTGTACGGCTTCTTGGGCAAAGTGATGGGGAGGCTCTGATGGCCGTCAAGATCCCGCGCTCCGCCTACGCCGAGATGTTCGGGCCGACCACCGGCGACAAAGTCCGTCTGGCCGACACCGACCTCTGGATCGAAGTGGAGAAGGACTACACGATCTACGGCGAGGAGGTGAAATTCGGCGGTGGAAAAGTGATTCGGGACGGCATGGGCCAGAGTCAGCGCCGTGCCGCGGAAGTGGCAGACACCGTCATCACGAACGCTCTCATCGTCGATCACTGGGGTATCGTCAAGGCTGACGTCGCGGTGAAGAACGGCCGCATCAGCGGCATCGGCAAGGCCGGCAATCCCGACATTCAGCCTGGTGTGAACATCGTCATCGGCGCCGCGACCGAGATCATCGCAGGCGAGGGGATGATCGCCACGGCCGGCGGCATCGACTCGCACATCCACATGATCTGCCCTCAGCAGATCGACGAAGCGCTGAGCTCCGGCATCACCACGATGATCGGAGGCGGCACGGGACCAGCCACCGGCACCGCCGCAACCACGTGTACGCCCGGGCCCTGGCATATTCATCGCATGCTGCAGGCGGCTGATTCTTTCCCCGTCAATCTCGGCCTCCTCGGCAAAGGCAACGCCAGCCTGCGCAATCCGCTCCGCGAGCAGATCGCAGCAGGCGCCATGGGGCTCAAGCTGCACGAAGACTGGGGAACGACACCCGCTGCGATCGACAACTGTCTCGCTGTGGCCGAAGAGATGGACGTCCAGGTTGCGATCCACACCGATACGCTGAACGAGTCGGGCTTCCTCGAAACGACCTTGTCGGCCTTCAAGGGGCGCACCATCCATACCTATCACACCGAAGGAGCCGGCGGCGGTCACGCGCCCGACATCATCCGCGCCTGCGGCGAGCTCAACGTCCTGCCCTCCAGCACGAATCCGACGCGTCCTTACACCGTCAACACGCTGGATGAGCATCTCGACATGCTGATGGTGTGTCATCACCTGGATTCGGCGATCGCGGAGGATGTAGCGTTCGCGGAGTCGCGCATCCGACGCGAGACCATCGCGGCGGAAGACATCCTTCACGACCTCGGTGCGATGAGCATGATGTCTTCAGACAGCCAGGCGATGGGGAGGGTCGGCGAGGTCGTCATGCGTACCTGGCAGACCGCGCACAAGATGCGCGTGCAGCGCGGCGCGCTCCCGCAGGACAAGGCGGGCAACGACAATTTCCGCGTGAAGCGGTATGTCGCCAAGTACACCATCAATCCGGCCCTCACTCACGGCCTGGCGCACGAAGTCGGTTCGCTGGAGCCAGGCAAGCTGGCAGACATCGTGCTGTGGCGCCCGGCGTTCTTCGGCGTGAAACCCTCGATCATCATCAAGGGCGGCGTCATCGCGGTGGCAGCGATGGGCGACCCGAATGCTTCGATCCCCACGCCGCAGCCGGTGCACTACCGCCCGATGTTCGGCGCCTTCGATGCCGCACTCCAGGCGAGCGCGGTTACGTTCGTCTCGAGCGCGGCGCTCGAGCAGGCGGTCGGTCAGCATCTGGGTCTGCGCAAGCGCCTGGTCGCCGTTCGCGACACGCGGCGCCTGACGAAGAAAGATCTGCGCCTCAACGATGCGACGCCTCGCATCGAGGTGGATCCGGAAACCTATCAGGTGCGCGCCGACGGCGAGTTGCTCACGTGCGAGCCGGCCTCGATCCTGCCGATGGCGCAGCGCTATTTCCTGTTCTGAAGATGTTGATCACTGAGCGCTGCGCGGAGCGAACCGAATGGGACGGCGAGCTCGAGCTGCCGTACGAGCTGCGCCAGAAAAGCCGCCTTCGCACCGCGCTCGCCTCGGGCGAGGAGCTCGGGCTGTTTCTGGAGCGCGGAGCGGTGCTGCGCGGCGGAGATTTTCTGCGGGCCGAGGACGGGCGCATCGTGCGGGTGGTTGCCAGGCCGGAGCGCGTCCTTGACGTGGTCTGCGCAAACCCCGCGGCGCTGGCGCGCGTCGCGTATCACCTGGGCAACCGTCACGTGCCGATGCAGGTGGGGGCGGGCTGGCTCCGTATTGCCGAGGACCACGTGCTGCGCCAGATGGTGGAAGGCCTGGGCGCCGAGGTGATTGGGCGCGAAGCGCCGTTCGAGCCGGAGGCGGGCGCCTATGCTGCCGGCCATAACCACGCCGCACCCCCGACTCACGGCGGCATCATCCACGAGTTCGGGCGGCGGGACTGACTGCATGTCCGCTCCGCAGTTCGACAATTGGGCGCTCGCGAGATTGCTGCGCCTTTGCAGCCCGATGCTGCCGGTGGGCGCCTTCAGCTACTCGCAGGGTCTCGAGTCCGCTGCGGAGCTCGGCTGGCTTTCGGATGAGGGATCGGTGCGGAGCTGGATCGGCGCCGCGCTGACACACAACGTCGGGTGCTTCGAGGCGCCGATCTGGTGCAGGTTATACCGGGCCTGGCAGGCGCGCGATGCTCGGGCCGTTGCGGATTGGAATGAGATATTCCTCGCCGGCAGAGAGTCGGCCGAGTTCCGCGCGGAGACGCTGCAGATGGGCTACTCGCTGCGGACACTCCTGCTCGAGGGAGCCGAATTCGATGACGCGCAGATCGCCGCGCTGCGCACGCTCGAGAATCCGGGATTTCCGGCCGCCTTCAGCTTCGCATGCGCCGCCTGGCGGATCCCGGAACGCGAGGGCTTGCTCGGTTATCTCTGGGCGTGGCTCGAGAATCAGGCCGCCGCGGCCATGAAGACGATCCCGCTCGGGCAGACGGCTGGACAGCGCCTGCTGGCGGCGCTCGGCGGCGCGCTGCCTGAAGTCACGGACACCGCGTTGCGCATGGCGGATGACGAGATGAGCAACTGCGCTCCGAGCCTGGCGATAGCGAGCTGCCGGCACGAGACGCAGTACAGCCGGCTTTTCAGATCTTAACAGCAGCAAAGATAACCGCATTCACCACGAAGGACACGAAGGAACACGAAGTAAAAAGCTCTCATTGGGGAAGACGAAGCCATGACTGCAATCCCGGCCAGCACGGAAGTCACAGGCTATGACAGACTGGGATGTCGTTGCTCGTCGGTCCCTTCGTGTTCCTTCGTGTTCCTTCGTGTCCTTCATGGTAAATGAGTTTTTCGTTTGAGGGACTTAGTAATGCGCACCCAACCACTGCGAGTAGGGATAGGCGGGCCGGTGGGCTCCGGCAAGACCGCGCTGACGTTAGCGCTGTGCCGTGCGCTGCGCGAGCGCTACGAGATCGCCGTCGTGACCAACGACATCTACACGCGCGAGGATGCGGCCTTTCTCGTTCACCACCAGGCTCTGCCGCCGGAGCGCATCATCGGCGTCGAAACCGGCGGCTGTCCGCACACGGCGATTCGCGAGGATGCATCCATCAACCTGGAAGCGGTGGACAGATTGTGCGCGCGATTCCCGCAGCTGGACGCCGTTTTCGTCGAGAGCGGCGGAGACAACCTGGCCGCGACGTTCAGCCCCGAGCTGTCGGATCTCACGATTTACGTGATCGACGTGGCAGCGGGCGACAAGATCCCGCGCAAAGGCGGACCGGGCATCACCAAGTCCGACTTGCTCGTCATCAACAAGATCGATCTGGCGCCGCTGGTCGGCGCATCGCTCGACGTCATGCAGCGTGATGCCCGCAAGATGCGCGGCGAACGCCCTTTCGTCTTCAGCAACCTCAAGACCGGTCAGGGGCTCGACGAGATCGTCGGCTTCATCGAAACGCGCGGGATGTTGCTGCGCGATCGCGCGCCCCATGCGATCGTTGGGACCGCAGCACGCTGATGCAAGCTTGTTGTGCGGCGAGCTCTCGCGTCGCACAGGCGCGGTGCAGGAATCCTGCTCGTAATGGTGTGCCGCGTTACGCCGATTCGCCGCGGCGAACCGTCAAGTCCATGAAAACCCGCGGCAACTCGTCCGGTATCAACGTGGTGGCACGGCAGTTGCAAACGCGAGAGCCGTGACCGACAAGTCCTCCGGTCGGTCCATGAACCTTCGATGTCTGCCAGGGTTGGCCTGCGGTGGCCACAGCGTCCCGCAGGCCTTTTTTTTCCGCGTTACCGCAGGTAGCTCGAGCCCTGCTGCTTCTTTTCCCACTCGCGCATCCGCCGCTCGAGATCCGCGATGTTGGTGCTTTTCGCGAAATACTTCTCCATGTCGCGCGTTTCTGCCCGCTCGATCCAGCTCAACACTGAGGAAATCCAGTTTTTCATGCCGACCTCCACCTCGAAATTCCGTGTTGCCGCATGCCACAGCTGCAATCTTTAGGCCATATAATCAATTGTCTAAAGAGCACAGTCGAGTGAGCATGTCGCAGTGCAAATATCGGGCTGAAACGACGCCCTTTCAAGGGCCGGGCGGAAACCCAAGTGCCTGTGAACACGACAAAAAGCCCGGCCCCCAGTGTGAGCGTTGAAGTCGGCGCTGACGGCTACTAGACTTTGACTGATGACTGGACACCCGCGAGGCCGGAGGCAGAAATGGTAGGAATCAAACCCGGATTGGCTCGGATTGCGTCTGCGATGACGCTGCTGATGGCGGCGAGCTTGCCGGCGTTGGCCCAGAACAGCGCGCAAGACGGGATCGATCGCAACCTTCTTCAGCGCGACCAACGCTCCGCAGAGTTTCACGTGCGCTTGTACGATGACGCGCGCTCAGCCCAACAGAGCGCTGCAACTCCGTTACCTCCCGTGCCGCACTCCTTTGTCGGCAGGGAGCTGTACGATGCGCCGGTCCCGGCCCCTCCGACGGCGGCGACAGGGCAGCCATCGAACGCGGGTGCCGGTCAGCAGCAGCTGGACGACAGCCAGCAGCGCCGCCAGCTCGAGCTGCAGACCCAGAACCGGTTTCAGGACGAACCGACGCGGCAGCAGCAAAGCCAGATTCAGCAGCTGCAATTTGGCAGGGAGAATCAGGCGCAGCAGCTGCAGCAGCAGATTCGCCGCGACTCCGACAGCATGATGCAGCGGGTGCACTGACCGAAAACGATGCACCCGATCCCGGCGCCGGCGATGCTACACTCAGCGCGCGCCGCAGGCCGTCGTGCGCTTTGATTCCCACGCAAGAAATCAGAAAGGAGAAACATCCGATGTTGTCGGTTCGTGTACTTGCTGCCGCGTTGCTATCTCTGGGCTTGTCATGGATTGGCAGCGTCGGCGCGGAAGAGGATGCAGCTGGGTTTGTTCGCATGGCCCCGGACGAGATCCCATGGAAAGCTCTCCCCGGCTATGGTGGCGTCCGGGTAGCCGTGCTGGTGGGCGATCCTTCGAAACCCGGACTGTATGTGGTTCGCGTCAACTTTCCGCCCGGCGTTATGACCAGACCCCATTTTCATCCGGAGGACCGCTATGCCGTAGTGCTGAAGGGCACTTGGTGGACCGGGACCGGTGATGAGTTCGACCCTGGCTCGACCGTGCCTCTCACGGCGGGCAGTTTCATGAAGCATCCGGCCGGCGCGCACCACTTCGACGGCGCGAAGGACGAGGAGGTCATCATCCAGCTGACCGGGTACGGGCCGAGCGGCACCAGCTGGATCCATCCGGAGGATGGTCACACGGGATCTTCCGCGAAGCAGTAACCAGTTGACACCAGGGCGCCGACGGTCTGCCACCGCTTCGTTGCAGGGCTGACACGCGTTCGCGTCTCAGCACGTTGACCAGGACTATTGTGCTCTCCGACATCGAAATCGCGCAGCGAGCAAGACTGACGCGCATCGACGCGCTGGCCGCTCAGCGCCTCGGCATCCCCGATGACCATCTGGAGGCCTTCGGTCGTTACAAAGCCAAGATCGGCCTCGACTATCTCGACACCCTGAGCGCCAAGCCAGACGGGCGGCTGATCCTGGTCACCGCCATCAGCCCGACGCCGGCCGGCGAAGGCAAGACCACCACCACCGTCGGGCTGGGAGACGCGCTCAACCGCATAGGCAAGAAGGCGCTCATCTGCCTGCGCGAACCAAGCCTCGGGCCGGTGTTCGGCATGAAGGGCGGCGCCGCCGGCGGCGGCCATGCTCAGGTCGTGCCGATGGAGGACATCAACCTGCACTTCACCGGCGACTTCAACGCCATTCAGCTCGCCAACAATCTGCTGGCGGCCGTGCTGGACAACCACATTCACCACGGCAACGAGCTCGGCCTGGACGTGCGCCGCATCGCGTGGAAGCGCGTGCTCGACATGAACGATCGCGCGCTGCGCGAGATCGTGGTCTCGCTCGGCGGCGCCGGCAACGGCTATCCGCGCCAGGATGGCTTTGACATCGTGGTGGCCTCCGAGGTGATGGCGATCTTCTGCCTGGCGAACTCGTTGGAGGACTTGAAAGCACGCCTCGCCAGCATCGTGGTGGGTTACACGCGCGATCAGCGCCCAGTGCGCGCGAGCGATCTGCAGGCGCACGGCGCCATGACCGTGCTGTTGAAAGATGCGCTCAAGCCTAACCTCGTACAGACGCTGGAGGGCAACCCGGCCTTCATCCACGGCGGGCCGTTCGCCAACATCGCACACGGCTGCAACTCGGTGATCGCCACCCGGTCGGCGCTGAAGCTGGCCGACTACGTGGTGACCGAGGCGGGGTTCGGGGCCGACCTCGGCGCGGAGAAGTTCGTCGACATCAAGTGCCGCAAGTCGGGCCTGAGACCGGACGCCGCCGTGATCGTGGCTACCTTGCGCGCTCTCAAGTATCACGGCGGCGCAGACCTGAAGAATCTGAACCAGGTAAACCTGGAGGCGCTGGAGAAGGGCATGGCCAACCTCGAGCGGCACGTCCACAACGTGCGCGAAATGTACGGCCTGCCCTGCGTGGTTTGTATCAATCACTTCAGCCACGATACGGATGGCGAGCTCGCGCTGGTCGAAGAAAGGATGCGCTCGCGTGACGCGCCAGTGGTGGTCGCCAGGCATTGGGCTGAAGGCGGCAAGGGCGCGGAGGATTTGGCTCGCGAGGTGGTGCGTGTAGTCGAGCGGGGCGACAACCATTTCCGCTTCGTCTACGAAGACAGCCTGCCATTGTGGGACAAGGCGCGCGCCGTCGCGACGCAGATTTATGGCGCTGCGGGCATCGACGCCGACGCGAAGGTGCGCGCGCAGATCGCCAAGCTGCAGGCCGAGGGCTACGGGCACTACCCGGTGTGCATCGCCAAGACGCAGTATTCCTTCTCGACCGACCCCAGCCTGCGCGGTGCGCCCTCCGGACACACCGTGAGTATTCGCGAGGTGCGGTTGTCGGCTGGTGCGCAGTTCGTGGTACTGGTGTGCGGCGACATCATGACTATGCCGGGATTACCCAAGGTCCCCGCTGCTACGAAGATCGACCTCACGCCCGACGGAAAAGTGGTTGGGCTGTTCTAGTGAAAAAGTGAATGAGTGAACGCGTGAATGAGTGAAGGGCTGAATGGGTAAGGCAGGAGGAGAGAGCCGGTTGACGAACACCCTCTCCCCTCGCGGGAGAGGGTAGGGTGAGGGGGAAGCTCGAACACGTCACCGCGCTGTCGGTTGGCGCCGAGGCGACGACGCCGATCACAAGTTGCGCTGCACAGGACTTTCACTGGCAGCGCGAGAACGTCCCTTGCCAGGCGGCGTGCCCGGCCGGCACCGACATCCCAGGCTACCTCGAGGCCGTCTATCACGGCCGCTTCCGCGAAGCCTACGAGATCAACCTGCGGGACAATGTGTTCCCCGCCGTGCTGGGCCGCGTTTGCTCGCGTCCGTGCGAGCCCGCTTGCCGCCATGGTTGGGCGGGTAACGGCGAGCCGGTCGCGATCTGCTTCTCGAAACGCTCCGCCGCCGATTTTTATCATCAGCAGCCGATCCTGCTGCCCAAGCTATTTCCGCCGTCGGGCCGGCGCGTGGCCGTCGCAGGCGCAGGGGTGGCCGGCCTCACCGCGGCACGCGAAGTGGCGTTGCTCGGGCATAGCGTGACTGTGTTCGAGAAACACCGCGCAGCGGGAGGAATGCTGAACCAGGGTATCCCAGCGTTTCGATTGCCGCGAGATGTGATCGAGTTCGAGATAGAGCAGGTGCTGTCGCTCGGTATCGATCTGCGCTGCGGTGTCGCCGTGGGCAGTGATGCGCCGCTTGCCGGATTGGTCCGCGATTTCGACGCCGTTGTGCTGGCCGCGGGAACGCTGCTGCCCAACGTGCTTGTGCTGGAGGGCGTGGGCTTGGCGGGCGTCGAGCACGGCCTCGATTTCCTGCTGCAGGTGAATGAGCTGGGTCGGCGCACGGTTGGTGAACGGGTGGTGGTGATCGGCGGCGGATACACGGCCATGGACTGCTCGCGGACCGCGCTGAGGCTGGGAGCGAGCGGCGTAACCGTATGCTACCGGCGCCCGCGTAGCGATATGGTTGTGCTGCCGGGCGAGGTCGAGCAGCTGCTCGAAGAAGGGGGCGATCTTCGAAACGACTGTGCGCCGGTCGCATTTCTCGGTTCCGGCGGAAAACTGACCGGGGTCCGATTCGTGCGCACCCGCCCGGGAGATGCGCGGCGGGGCGACCGGGGCCAGCCCGTGCCGATTCCCGGCAGCGAGTTCGAGCTCGAGTGCGACAGCGCGATCCTGGCCACCGGCCAGTTTCCCGATTGCCGCTGGATCGATCGCGTGCTGGCGCAAGATTTGGTCGGCGACGACGGCTGGCTCAAGAGCGGAAGCTCGCCGCTCACCGGTAACCGGAAGATATTCGCAGCCGGCGATTTCGCGCTCGGCGCAACGACATTGATTCAAGCAATCGGTCACGCCAAGCGCTCCGCCGCCGAGGTCGACCGCTTTCTGAACGGTGCACCGCGGCTGCGCGCAGCGATCGCGGTCAGCGCCAGCTTTCAGTCGAAGACGCTGAGCGGCAGAACCACCGGGCGCACGCCCGAGATGAACGCCATCCCGCTCCACCCCATGCCGACGCTGCCGCTCGACCGGCGCGGTTTCCGCGATGAGGTGGAGACGGGCCTGGAACAGCCGCAAGCGCTGATGGAAGCGTCACGCTGCTATCTGTGTCACTACAAGTTCGAGATCGTGGACGAGAAATGCGTCCTGTGCGACGAGTGCCTGAAGGTCAAGCCAGTGCCCGACTGCATCGTCGAGATGTCTGCCTTGCTGCGCGACGACGAGGGGCGCATCAGCGGCTACCGCAGAGTGGAGGAGGGGAGAACCGATTCGCTCTACTACAACCGCCTGTGGATCGACCAGAGCAGATGCGTGCGGTGCGGTCAGTGCGAAGCGGTGTGCCCGGTCAATGCCATCACCATCCAGAAGGTGTCGCTCGAGTTCCGGTCGGAACCTTCCTCTCCACCTGCGGCGATCCCCCCTCCCCTTGCGGGAGAGGGATAGGGTGAGGGGCAGGTCAACCTAGACCCATCTCCCGTTCTGTGTGACGGTCAGCGTGGTCCCGCCCCACAGCACTGCATCCAGAAAGAAGCCCAGCACGGCGATGAACACGCTGGCGAAGAACGCTGTCCAGAAGCCCTTTACCTTGAAGCCCTTCACCACCGCGGATACCAACATCATCATCAGTGCGTTGATGACGAGCAGGAACAAGCCCAACGTGAGGATGGTGAGCGGCAACGTGAGCACAACCAGAATCGGCCGCACGATGGCGTTCACCAGTCCCAGCAGCAGCGCGGCGACCCAGAGCGCACCCGGGCTGGTGTAGGTGATGCCTTTGAAGATGTGGCTTGCCACCCACAACAGCAAGGTCGTGACGGCCCATTGAATCAGGAAGGGAACAAGTCCGTGAGGCATAGGCGGCGGATTGTGTCCGAAGCGAGGCGGTGAGTCCAGCTGCCCCCCTCACCCCAACCCTCTCCCGCAAGGGGAGAGGGAGTACTCAGGGTCGCTGAGAGCGGCGCGTGAGATTCACGACCCCGGCGTCCACGTGACCGCTCGGGCCAGCCCGAGCAGCGGCGTGCACGTGGGCAAGCTGATCGTCGAAGTAGAAGTCCGGCTCGAACACCTGCAGAAAAGGTCCCTTGTCCAGGCCGCCGAGGAACATCGCTTCGTCCACTTCGATGTCCCAGCTCATCAGCGTGCGGACGGCGCGGTCGTGCGCAGGAGCACTGCGCGCCGTAACCAGCGCGGTGCGGATCCGCATCGCAGAGCCGGGCGGCGAGCTCTTCTGCAGGGCGTGCAAGGCGCGCAGGAACGGCTGCATCGGACCGGGCGGCAGCGGCTCGCCCGCGCGCATGCG
>DASPUW010000004.1:0-23031 GCA_035622675.1 Burkholderiales bacterium
GTTCGGCGTCTTGCTCGCTACCGGCAGCTCGGACCGCGCCCTGGTGGTAGCGCGAATGATCGATGCGGTTCTGGAGGAGCCGATCGAGATCGACGGCCAGCCGGTAGACGTCGGCTCGAGCATCGGCATTGCCCAATGCCCGGTGCACGGCGAAGAAGCGGGGGTACTGTTGCAGCACGCCGACGTCGCGATGTACGAAGCCAAGCAGCAGAAATCAGGCGTGGCGGTGTACGAACCCAGCTACGACAAGCACCGCGCCGAGCAGCTCTCCCTGCTCAGCGACCTGCGCAGAGCGATCGCGGGCCGTCAGCTCAAGCTGCACTACCAGCCAAAGGTCGATCTCCGGCGCGCGCGGCTGGTTGGGGTGGAGGCTCTGGTGCGCTGGGAGCACCCCGACCGCGGAGTCCTTCCTCCCTCCGAGTTCATCCCGTTCGCCGAGCAGACCGGCGTCATCAGAGAAGTCACCCGCTGGGTGATCCCCGAAGCGATGCGCCAGTGCGGTGCCTGGCTGTCCAGGGGTGTCCCCTTGAGCGTCTCGGTCAACGTGTCCACTCGCGACCTGCTCGACCGTGAGCTGCCGGAAATCTTCGGATCTGCCGCGCGCGCCCACGGCGTGCCAGCCGACCTTGTCATCGTCGAAATCACCGAGAGCGCGCTGATGGAAAATCCACAGCGCGTGCAGGAGATTATGAGAGAGCTCAAGCACCTTGGGCTGCGTCTCGCGATCGACGACTATGGCACCGGTTATTCATCGCTCGCGTATATCCAGCGCCTGCACTGCGACGAGCTCAAGGTAGACCGCACTTTCGTCACTCATATCTCAGCGCGCGACAGGGACGCTGCCATCGTGCGCTCGACCATCGACCTTGGGCACAGCCTGGGATTGACGGTCGTTGCAGAGGGGATCGAAGACACCGAAGTCTTGGCGGTCCTGCGCAAGCTGGGCTGCGATCTGGGCCAGGGCTTCGGAATCTGCCGTCCGCTGCCCGCCGACGAGCTCATCGATTGGATCGCGACCAGCGAGTGGCAACCGAAGCAGCGGCGTGATCCACAGCCCGGCGCCTGGGACGGAGTGCCGGTGGTCTAGATGCAAACGCGAACGACAATGGCACCGCGATTGCTGACTTGCTGGCTGTGTTGTGTGGTAGCGCTGTACAGCGGTGCCTCTCGCTGCGAGTGGGGCTTTGACGCTACCGGTGGATTCACCTACGACGACAACCTGTCCAATGCGTTCGAAGCAGACGAGCGCAAGGGGGACACGGCGGCTGTCGTCGATCTCGCCGCCGGCTATCGCCAGCAGCTAGGCGCCAGCACCAGCTTGGGCTTGAGCCTGCTCGGCACGTCCCAGAGCTATCTGCATTACACGGGCTTGAGCAACATCGGGTTGGGCGCGAGGGCGCTACTGCGCACCAAGTTCGGCCTGGGCGCCGAAGCGCCATGGCTGGCACTGGCGGCACAGGGCGTCTATCACAACTATCACGACGACAACCTCGACGGCTGGAGCTACGAGGCCGGCGCAACGTTCGGAAAGCGCTTCGGCGATCGCTGGACAGTAAGCGGCAGCGTGCGCTACGACGCGTACGTGACCAACTCGACGCCGCCGGTCATTATTCCGGGCCTGTCTGGCTCGCCCTACGACGTATACGGATGGAATGTCGGGGTGCAGGCAAGATTCCTCGCGACTGAATCCGACTTGGTCTCGCTGTCCTACAACTGGCGCACCGGCACCGTGACATCGGTGACCGAACCCGATCTGGAGGTCCTGGAATACTCGGACCGCGTCGCGCGCACCACGATCTTCGGCAGCCCCGAGATCGCGTACCGCATCAATGCGAACACGCAAACCATCGGCATCGCGTGGAGCCATACCCTCGGCCAGCATACTGCATTCAATGTGGCCTACGCCTACCGCAGAAGCCAGGCCGACTCCGAATTGGGCGCCTACTACGCGAACGTGATCAGCATAACCCTGTCCTACAGTTACTGATGATCACTCCTCCCGCAGCACGCGTTGCGATGCTGGTCTGCCTCACCCTGCCAGCGTACGCGCTCGCGGCAAGACTCAGCGCTAGCGTGCACGGCGGCGAGGGAAAGCCGCTTCCCAACGCCGTGGTCGTGGCGGTGCCCGAGGATGGTCGGCTGCCCGCGCTCACCAAGACGATGGAGGTGGTGGATCAAATCGACAAGGAATTCGTGCCTTACGTCAAGGCGGTGCGCGCAGGCTCTTACGTCCAGTTTCCGAACAAGGACAACATCCGGCATCACGTTTACTCGTTCTCTCCGCCGAAGAAATTCGAACTTCCTTTGTACAGCGGAACACCGGCCGAACCCGTGCTGTTCGACAAGCCGGGGATCGTGAAGCTGGGATGCAACATCCACGACTGGATGCTGGGCTACATCTATGTGGCCGAAACGCCTTATTTCGGCAAGAGCGCACGCGACGGCCGCGTCGAGGTGGATCAGCTGCCGCCGGGCCGCTATCAGGTCCGGGTTTGGCACCCGCTGATGCAGGGCTCCGAAACCGCCACTGTGCAGCGTGTCGAATTGCGCGACGAGACGCCGACTCGCGTCGAGTGGACGCTCAAGCTCAATCCCGAGTACAGGCCTCGCCGCACGCCGCTGCCGGGCGAGCCTGGCTATCGTTAGCGCTCGTCGCGAGAGCTTCCCTAGATCTCTGCCACCACCCGGCCGATCACGGCCCCTGCCTTTAGTTGATCGAGCGAGCGGCTCACGTCCGAGAGCGGTCTCTTCTCGATCGGGATGCGCTTGAGCTTCCCGGCGCGGGCTAACGCAACAACCTCCTTGAGTTCGGCCACGGTACCGACATAAGAACCCTGGATGGTGATTGCGCGCTGGATCGTAGTAACCAGCGAGAGCGGAATCTCGCCGCCATACAGCCCGACCAGGATCAGCCGTCCACCTTTACGCAGTGCGCCAAGCGCCAAGCTCGCGGTGCTCGTGGCGCCAACAAGATCGACCGCACCGTAGATATTCCCGCCGCTCACCTGCTTCAGCGCATTGGCGGCCTGCGGATCCCGGCCATCGACAACTCCGGCGGCACCCGCTGCGCGCGCCGCCTCGAGTTTGGCCGCGTCAATGTCCACCGCAACGATGCGCTCGTGGCCGGACGCCCTGAGCATCTCGATCGCCATCAGACCCAATCCGCCCGCCCCCATGACGGCAACCCATTCGTCGCGCGGGATGGGGTTGAGCTTGGATACCGCTGAGTACGTGGTCAGCCCGGAGCAGGAAAGTGTCGCGGCCCAGGCGGGATCAACTCCAGCAGCGTCGACCAGATACTTAGGATGCGGAATGAGGAGGTGATCAGCGTATCCGCCGGGCCGCTGAACTCCCACGTAGCGCGGCGCCATACACAGATTGTCCTGTCCCTCTCGGCAGCGAACGCATGTTCCACAGCCGATCCACGGACACACCAGGCGGTCCTGGCCGATCGGAACGCTGCCGGCCTCGGGTCCGGCGGCGAGCACCGTTCCGTACGGCTCGTGGCCGAGCGTGTGCGGCAGCTTCATGCCGCGCTCGGTCATGTAGAAGCGCTTGCCGCCGCCCAATTCGAAGTAGCCGTCGCGGATATGCACGTCACTGTGACAGACGCCGCAGTACTTGAGCTTGAGCAGCACCTCCGTGCCGGTCGGCCGGGGCGTTTCGCGGGTGGCGGGTTGCAGGGGCTTGCCCCATTCCGTGACGTCGTAGCTGAGCATGGTGCCTCCGATAATGTCGCTGCCAGGCGCTAGTGTAACAAGGCGACGGCTCGCTGCCCGCTCGTCGGCCAGCCGTCACACGCCGAGATAGCGATGCCACACGCCTCGGTCTGCATCGAGCTCCGCCGAGCTGCCGCGCCAGGCTACGCGACCGCGCTCGATGATCGTGTGGTGATCAGCCAGCGTGATCAGGCGCTGCACGTACTTGTCCACAACCAGGATGGTCTGCCCGGCGCGCTTCAAGCTGGCGAGACAGCGCCAGATCTCCTCGCGGATCAGCGGCGCCAGGCCTTCTGTGGCTTCGTCGAGAATCAACAGGTTCGGGTTCGTGAGCAGCGCGCGCCCGATCGCGAGCATCTGCTGCTCCCCGCCCGACAGTTGATGCCCCATGTGTCCCGTGCGCGCTGCCAGCGCTGGAAACAGGGCGAGCACGCGCTCCAGCGTCCAGGGACGCTCGGCGCCGGTGCGGTTTCTCGCGAAGGCAACGAGATTCTCGCGCACCGTGAGGTTGGGAAAGATCTGGCGCCCCTCCGGAACGAGCGCCACGCCTCGGCATGCGATTTCGTCCGGTCGCCGGCGGTCGATGCGCTCACCGAGGAACGTAATGGCGCCCGAGCGCGCAGGCGTCAGACCCAACAGAGATCGAATGGTGGTCGTCTTGCCCATGCCGTTGCGGCCGAGGAGAGCGCCCACTTCTCCGCGCCGCAGTTCCAGATCGATGCCGGACAGCACCTGGCTTGCGCCGTACGCCGCCTTGAGCCCTTCCACTCTGAGCAATGCGCTCACGCCGGCAGATCCTCGCCAAGATATGCGCGTTTGACCTCGGCGTTGTCGCGAATCGACTGGGGCGTGCCGCTCGCGATGACGCGGCCGGAATCGAGCACCGAGACCGCATCCGCCAGACGAAACACCGCATCCATGTCGTGCTCCACCAGGAGCACCGTTCGCGCACCCTTGAAGGCGGCGATCAAAGCCACGACACGCCGCGATTCCTCGGGGCCCAGGCCGGCCAGTGGCTCATCCAGCAATAGCAGTCGGGCGCCAGTTGCCAGCGTCAGGCCGACCTCGAGCTGGCGCTGCTCGCCGTGCGCCAAAGTACCTGCAACGACTTGCTCACGGCCGCTCAATCCAACCTCCGAAGCCAGTGTCCGCGCCTCTTCGAACAGCGACCGCTCGTGTGTTAACGGCTGCCAGAACCTCACGCTCGACCCGCGCCGCGCCAGCACGGCGAGGGCGAGATTGTGCAGCACGTTCGCGCCGCGAAAGATGCTCGTGATCTGATAGGAGCGCGCCATGCCGAGTTGCACGCGCTCGTGCAAGCTCAGTCGAGTGACGTCGCGGCCCTCGAAAAAGATGCTGCCTGCGTCGGGCTTGAGTGCGCCCGAGAGCTGATGTATGAGCGTGGTCTTGCCAGCGCCGTTGGGTCCGATCAACGCGTGGATCTCGCCTGGCGCGATCGACAGATCGACCCGGTTCGTGGCGAGCACTCCGCCGAAGTGCTTCTGCAGGCGCTCGACCCGCAGCAACGGCTCAGCCACGCTCGAAACTCCTCTGGCCCGCGAGAGCGGCGAGCATTCCGGCGATACCCTGGCGCGCGAACAAGACGACGCCAAGCAACACGCATCCGAGGCCCAGCTGCCAGTGGATCGTATAGCCGGAAAGCACCTCCTCCAGAAGAAGGAACACCAGTGCTCCGAGCGCTCCACCCCACAAGTATCCGACGCCGCCCAGGATCACCATCACCATCAAAGTGCCTGACTGGGTCCACTGCAGCAGATTCGGGCTGACGAAGCCGCTTTGATTCGCGAGCAGCGCGCCGGAAAGGCCAGCCGCCCCGCCGGCGATCGTGAAGCAGATCAGCTTGTACCAGTAAGTCGGAAACCCGATGGCTTCCATGCGGGTCTCGTTCTGGCGGATGGCCTGAATCACCTGTCCGAATCGAGCCTGCAGGAGGCGTCGCATGAGATACAAGCTCGACGCGACGATCGCCAACACCGTGTAATAGAAACCGAGATCGCTGGCGAGATCCAACCCGAACCCGAGCTCGGAGCGCTGTGCCAGGTTGAGCCCGTCCTCACCGCCGTACGCGCGCATCGAGATGAATAGGTAATACGTCATCTGCGCAAACGCCAGCGTGATCATGATGAAGTAGACGCCGCGGGTACGCAGCGACACGGCGCCGATCGCCAGCGCGAAAAGCGCAGAGATGAGCACGGCGAGCGGCCAGCTCACCCACGCGCTGCTCACGCCCTCCGTCATGAGGATCGCTACCGTGTAGGCGCCGGTGCCGAGGAAGGCCGCGTGCCCGAAGCCCACCATGCCACCGTAGCCGAGAATCAAGTTCAGGCTGCTGGCTGCCAGTGCATAGATCAGAACGCGGCTGGCAAAGCTCACGTAGAACAGCTGGTCCCAGTGCTTCGCCGCGAGCGGAAAAGCGACGAGCAGCGCTAAACCGATGATGGTGAGCGCCCTACGCATTGCAGCCACCAACAGCGGCTAACCACGGAGACACGGAGAACTGCAAACCGAGAACGTAGCCGCCAAGACGCCAAGAACGCCAAGAGAAGCCAGCAGGAAAGTAGGGCTCGCCGCCCTCACCGCTCTCTTCGATTCTGGTTTCCTTGGCGCCTTGGCGTCTTGGCGGCTCATGATCTGCTTTTCCGTCTTTCTCCGTGCTCTCCGTGGTTCATGCCCTTGCCGGGAACAACCCCTGCGGCCGCCAGAACAGCACAGCCGCCATCAGCACGTAGATAGCGATCGAGGCGAGCGCCGGCCCGACTCCGGAGGCCACTGGAGCCGACAGGAAGCTGCGCAGAAACATCGGCAGAAAGGCGCGTCCGACGGTGTCGACCAATCCCACCAGCACCGCGCCGACCAGAGCCCCGCGGATCGAGCCAATGCCGCCGATCACGATCACCACGAAGGCGAGGATCAGAATGCTCTCGCCCATTCCCACCTGCACCGCGAGCAAAGGCCCGAGCATAACGCCGGCGACGGCACACAACGCGGCGGCCACGCCGAACACCGCTGTGAAGAGAACCTTGACATTGACGCCCATCGCACCCGCCATCTCGCGGTTGGAGGCGCCGGCGCGGACCCACATGCCCGCGCGCGTTCGACCGATGAGCAGGTACAGGAACACCGCAACTGCCAAGCCCGTGCCGATCACCGCCAGCCGAAACGCGGGGTAATAGAAACCCGGCAGCAATTGCACCGGGCCGGACAGGCGCTCCGGCATATTCAGCATCACGGGTTGCGGACCAAAGATCAGGCGCACCACTTCGTTGCAGATCAGGAGCAGCGCGAAGGTAGCGAGCACCTGTGACAAATGGTCGCGCGCATACAGGCGGCGCAGCAGCGTGACCTCGAGCAACATGCCGATGACCGCCGTTCCCAGCACTGCTGCCAGAACCGCCAGGGGGAAGGACCCGGTTGCCTGGACCACGGCCGCGGCCAGATAGGCGCCGATCATGTACAGCGAGCCGTGCGCGAGATTGATCAGGTCCATGATCCCGAACACCAGCGTGAGCCCCGCGGCGAGCAGAAACAGCATCAGACCGAACTGCAGGCCATTCAAGGTCTGCTCGAGAATCAGGGTGGCCATCGCGTTACTTCAGCGGACACTCGCCCGCGTACGCGTCCGGATGGTCCTTCAGCACCGTGCTGAGCGTGCGGTTGGTGATGCGCCCCTTGGCGTCGCGCTCCACCACGCGCAGGTAGTAGTTCTGAATCGGGAACCCGTTGTGGTTGATCTTGAACGGCCCGCGCACCGATTTGAACGTATTCGCGCGCAGGGCCTTGCGCACCGCCTCGCTGTCGTCGAGCTTCCCCTTCACCTCGCGTACGACTGCATCGATGGCGCGCGCAGCGTCATAGCCCTGGGCCGCGTATCCACTCGGCAAGCGGCCGTACTCCTTCTCGAAGGCGGCGACAAAGGTCCGGCTCTCGGGGTTGTCCAGGTCATGGTTCCAGAATCCGGTGTTGTAGATCCCAAGCATGGGCTCGCCCACCGCGGGAATGATGTCCTCGTCGGCTGAAAAGGCGCTGGTGATCAGCGTGGTCTGCTTGCCGAGGCCGGAGGCGGAGAACTGCTTGATGAAGTTGACGCCCATGCCACCTGGAAGAAAAAAGAACACGGCATCGGGCGCCGCCGCACGGATCTGGGCCAGCTCGGCCGAGTAGTCGAGCTGGCCGAGGCGCGGGTACACTTCGTCGGCGATGCCGCCGGTGTAGTAGCGCTTGAAGCCAGCCACCATGTCTTTGCCCGCCGGATAGTTGGGCGAGATCAGGAAAACTTTTTTGAAGCCTTTGTCCGAGGTGTACTTTCCAGCCGCCTCAGGATTACCGTCGTTCTGCCAGGACACGCTGAAGAACCAGGGGCTGCACTTCGCGCCGGCGAGCAACGACGGACCGGCATTGGCGCTGATCAGAAAAGTCTTGCTGTCGAATACCGCCGGCGCCACTGCGAGCAGCACGTTCGAGAACACGATACCGGTCACGAAGTCGACGCGGTCGCGCTTGAGATACTTGTCCACGATCTGGCGCCCCATTTCGGGGTTCTGCTGATCGTCGGTGATCAGCACCTCGGCCGGCAGCCCGCCGAGCTTGCCGCCGCTCATCTTGAGCGCCAGGTTGAAGCCGTCGCGGATTTCAGTGCCGACGCCCGCTGCGGGGCCGGACAGCGTGCTGACGAAGCCCACCTTGACTTGATCCGCGGCCTGCGCAGACAACGCGAAGGTCAGAGCGAGCCCTGCCGCGGGTAGGAATCGGTGCATGACGGTCTCCCTTTTGATTGTGGGCACAGTGTAGCGCAGGCGGGCGGGTGCGGACGCTGAGCTACCAGTCCTCCTTCACTGCCCGCACGACGTCACGTCCCATCGCCTGCCGCCCACTCATCGCCGCGGTCAACGTCGCGAGCAGCAGCATCGTCAGCGCGAACAGCGCGAGGCGACCCCAAGGCATATGCAGTTCCATGCTCCAATGGAAGGATTGGCGGTTCACCACGTGGATCAGGATCAATCCGATCAACCAGCCTGGAATGAAGCCGACCGCCAGACCCAGCGCGCTGGACAGCACTCCTTCCACCGCGAGCATCGTGCCGACCTGCCGGCGCGTCATGCCGATGTGGCGCAGCATCCCGAACTCGCGCCGGCGGGCGAGTACCTGCGCTGACACGCTGGTCGACAGGCCAAACAGCCCGATGACAATGGCGCAGCCCTCCAGCACGTAGGTCACCGCAAACGTGCGATCGAAAATCGATAGGGATAGCTGCCTGATCTCGCCGGGTTGCGCCACCTCGATGCGCCCCGCCTGGGGGAGCGCATTCTCGAGCGCGGCCTCCACCTGGCCAGGCGTCGCTCCGTCAGCCAACCACAGCCCCGCGTCCGTCGCCAGACGATCGCCCGTTAGTTCGATGTACAAGGCCCGATCGATGAGCAATGCGCCGTTCTGCCGCGCGTAGTCCCGCCAGATCCCGGCAACGGTGAAGTGCGTCTTGCGCCCGGCCAATGGAATTTCCACGCTCGCACCCAGCCGTAGCGCGTAGAGGTCGGCCGCAGTCTCCGTGACCCATACGGCGGGCGGTTCGTCCGGACCCGGCTGGACTGCCAGCGTGACGAGCGGGAGCGCGGCAGCCGCGCGCGCAGGGTCCAGGTCCCGTGCCAGCAGCGTGACTCGCGGTAGGGACGGATCGAGCAGCACCTGCTGCGCGCGTAGGAACTCGGCGCGGCGGACGCCGGGGAGGCCCGCGATGGCTCGCTGCGCCGCTACGTCCAGGAACGCGGTATCGCCGCTGGTTCCCGCGCGCAGGTACAGGTCGGCCGGCAGCACGCGGTGCAGCCAGCTATCGAGCGAGTCGCGAAATGATGCGACCATGATCGCCATCGACGCCATCAGCGCGACGGCGGCGACTACGGCGGCCAGGCCAATTCCCGTTTGCGCCGAAGCGGCGCGCAGCTGCGCCAAGGCCAGAGCGGATGGTACTGCTCGTGGCGGGGGCAACAATGGGAGCACCCGCGCGCAGATCCACGGCACGAGCAGGACCGTGCCGAGAAGCAGAAGCGCGACCGACGCGTAACCAAACAGCGGCAGGCCGCCCACCGGCGGAAGCTGCGCTATCAGCACTCCAGCGAGCAGAAGCAGCACGCCGCCACGCGGCGACTGCATGCGCTGGTAGGCGCGCTGCTCATCGCCGGCCCTGAGTGCGGCAGCCGGTGGCGCGCGGGCTGCTTCGCGCGCAGGCAGCAGACCGCCCGCCAGCGCGGCAAGCACTCCGGCGGCGAAGAAAATGGCGACCCCGCTCCAGTCCACTGGAAGCTGTGGCTTCACACCACTAAAAAATCCCGCACCCAGATCGGCACCAACAACAGACACGGCTGCACCCGCGAGCAGTTGCCCCACAACCACTCCGAGCGCGGCGCCGATCGCCCCGATCAGGGCGCTTTGCATAGCGAGCAAACGCAATATCTGGGTGTGGGTGACTCCGAGGACGCGCAGCAGAGCCAGCTCCCCGCGCCTGCGCAGCACTGCCAGCACCTGAGTCGAGAACACCAGCAAGGCGCCCGTGAACAGCGCCACGAGCGCTAGCACGTTGAGGTTTACGCGATAGGCGCGGCTCAGACGCAGATTCGATTCCACCGTGGATTGTGGCCGCTCCGCGTGCACGCCGGGAGGCAGAGTCTGCTGAAGCCGCTGCTGGAACAGGACTACGTCCACGCCGGGGCGCAGCCGCAGATCGATCCGCGTAAGCTTTCCCAGCCGATGCAGGCGCCATTGCGCTGCCGCGATGTCCATCACCCCGAGGCGCTGGCGCGCGGCCTCCTCGGCCAGCACGCCGGCGATCCTCAGGTCGATGTCGTCCAGCCCTACTTGAATCGTGAGCGTCGACCCTGGTTCGAGACCGAGCCACCGCGCCGCCGTGCGACTGAGAAACACCGTATCCGGGCGCAGGGTGTCGAGGCGGTCGCTCCCTTCGCCCACCAGCGCGGGCTGAAGCCGCCCGGCACGGAACATGTCGAGCCCGAGCAACCGCAGCGGCTCCTCACGCCCCGGCAGGCGCGCATCCACCTCGATCGCCGGGCTGGCCACCGCAACCTCCGGCAGCCGCGCGATCGAGGCGTATAACGCATCGTCGAAGCCGGCGCGTGCACCTCGCACTGTGAGATCGGCGTCGCCCGACAGCGTGTAGAGCGCCTGTGCGAACTCATTGGCCGCCGCGCGGTTGATGAGCTGCACGGCGTACCCGAGCGCCACGCCCAGCGCGATGGCGATGATGGACGCCAGGAGACGCCCCTTGTGCTGGCGCATTGGGGCAATCAACAGCGAAGCCGGAAGCATGTGCACGAAGATGTTCAGACGATAGATGCCACTCGCTTATTCATTCACCATTCACCTTTTCACTTCTTCACCTTTTCACGCCTGTCACGAACTGCGCGATCGCCTCGAGCGTCTGCGCGGGTTGATCGACGTGCGGTGAGTGACCGCAGCGCGGCAGCATCAGGACCTGTGCGGGTCCGCTCACTCCGCGCGCGACTGCCTCTACCTGCGCAATTGTCCCGTACTGGTCGTCCTCGCCCTGAATCAGTAGAACCGGCGCTGTGATCGAAGGCAACATGGCTTCGATATTCCATAAGCGGAAATCCGGATGCAGCCAGATGTCGTTCCAGCCCCGGAAGGTAGCGGCTGCGTCGTCGTGATAGCGGGCGAGCTTCGCGCCGAGATCGGTGGCCTCGAAGCTCGTTCTGGCCTGCGCAATGCTCGCGACCGAGATGTCTTCGACGAATGCATGTGGCGCCATCAGGACGAGGCCCTGAACCGCGTTGCTGGCCGCATAGATGATCGAGATGGACGCGCCGTCGCTGTGGCCGATGAGAATCGGGTCACGAACGGAAAGCGCGTCGAGCACGCCAGGAAGCATTTCCGAAGCTTCCCTGTGCATGTAGTCAACTCTACGCGGTTCGGTTAGCCGGTCGGACCTGCCGTGCCCGTAGCGTGAATAAACGAGCGCCGCGCAGCTCGTCGCCCGCGCCACCCGTTCCGGAAAATCTTTCCACAGGGCGACCGACCCGAGCCCCTCATGCAGAAAGACGAGGACCGGTCCTCTTGCACCGGCAGGCAGGCCGCCGGGATCGACCCATTTGTACTCGAGACGGTGGCCGGCAACTTGAAGGCGGGTCATTGAAGGGGGATCGCGCT
The DNA here is from genome assembly GCA_035622675.1 of Burkholderiales bacterium. Taxonomy (GTDB): domain Bacteria; phylum Pseudomonadota; class Gammaproteobacteria; order Burkholderiales; family SHXO01; genus SHXO01. The sequence continues at coordinate 11,913 of DASPUW010000004.1, forward strand.
AACGGGGGCGCTCGAGATGGTAGCGCGTGCGCGGTCCGATGGTCTAACATCACGCGACTCCTCGACTCAAACTCCGACCGGACAGATTGTGACTACCGAGAAGCACACCTTGCTGGTGCTGAACCCTGGCCACTTTCATGCTGCGCTCACGCTACGCCGCAGCCACCCGCGGTTGAGCGATGACGTCTACGTGTACGCCGAGGACGGCCCGGACGTCGACAGCTTCCTGCGCATGGTGGAAAGCTTCAACCGGCGCAGCGAGGCTCCAACGCACTGGAAGCTGCACGTGTATCGCGGTACCAGCTTCCTCGATCGGCTGCGCGCGGAGCGCCGCGGGGACGTCGTGATCATGGCCGGAAAGAACCGCGACCGCATGGCAACGATCCGGCTACTGCACGCGGACGGCTTCCTCGTTCTCGGCGACAAGCCGTGGCTGATCGGGTCGGACCAGATCGCGTCGCTGCACGAGGTTACGACCGCCACGCCACTGGCCATGGACATCATGACGGAGCGCCACGAAATCGCAACGCGAGTGCAGCAAGCGCTCACAGCACGTCCGGAGATATTCGGGCGGTTTCGCATCGATGGGAGCGAGCCGGCGATCGAGATCGAAAGCGTTCACCATCTCTACAAGGTGGTCAACCAGCGGCCCTTGGTGCGGCCGCCGTGGTATTTCGACGTGGCGATCCAGGGCGAGGGCATAACCGATGTCACCACACACCTCGTCGACTTGACGCAGTGGATGGTCGGCGGGGGCAGGCCGTTTGCGTACGACCGGGACGTGGAGTTGCTTTCCGCACGCCAGTGGCCTACAGCTGTTCCGCTCGACACATTCGAGCGGATCACAGGCCTGGATGATTTTCCGGCGACCCTGCGCGCGAATGTGCGAGACGGTGCGCTGTCCTATCTGTGCAACGCGCAGCTGTCTTATCGCCTGCGCGGTGTCCCCGTCCGGCTGGAAACGCTTTGGCAGCTCGCTATCCCAGAGGGCGGCGGGGACACGCACCGCGCGATCATGCGCGGCACTGACGCCGATCTGATCGTTGATCAGGGGCCGGCCACGGCGTTTCGAACCGAGCTGACGGTTCATCCCACGAATGTCGGCCCCGGCTACGCCGCTGCGCTGCAAACCGCAATTACGGCCTTACACGACTCCTTCCCTGGCCTCGGCCTCGATGCCTCCGGTTCCGTCTTCCGTGTCACGATCCCTGCAGCGCTGCGCACGACGCACGAAGAGCATTTCGCCGCGGTGCTGGACCAGTTTCTCGCTTACGCCGATCGCGGCCAGTGGCCAGAAAACCTCGGGCCGGACCTCGTAACCAAGTACACGCTGCTGGCTCAGGCGCGCGAACTTTCCCACCGCAGCAACTGAGCGCACTGCGCTTGGCTTCACCCCGAGCCGCCTAAGTAAGGCACTCGTCAACGGCATCGGCCGGGTCCGGGTTTTGCTCAAGCTCGCTTGAGACGCCGCCGATAATCTCTAACTTCTTGTGAAGACAGGCCAAATCATAGTTTCGCCGAGTTCGAGAGGCTGCGCCGGCTTTACCTTCGTGGAGCTGGTCGTGACCCTGCTCGTGCTCGGAATCCTGGCCGTATTCGCGATCGCGAAGCTCAGCAACATGAGCGCCCTCCAGCAGCGCACCGAGTACGACAAGGTCGTCTCGGCGATCGAGTACGCGCGGAAGTCCGCCGTCGCTCAGCGTCGATACGTGTGCGTGTCGGTGTCGGCCACAGCGGTCTCCTTGACCATAGACCCGAATCCACCGGAATCGACCGCGACGCCGTTTGGCGGAACCTGCCCATTTGGCAACGCCCTGACGCTACCGGCACCCGACGCTTCATGCGCGGCCAATCAGACCTGCGCGAAGAAGACGTCCTTTTCGACGACCTCAGCCACGTTCCAGTTCGATCCGCGCGGCCGCGCGGCTGCGCAGGTCGTCGTCACCGTTTCGGGTTTCCCCGCGATCACAGTGGAGGCAGAAACCGGCTATGTGCACTAGACCGCGCGCAATCCGACGGGAGCTCGGACTGAGCTTCATCGAGCTCCTGATGTTCATCATCGTGGTCGGCGTGTGTCTCGCCGGTGTATTGACAGCCATCAACATGGGCGTGCAGCACAGCGCGGACCCGATGATCCGCAAGCAAGTGCTCGCCGCAGCCGAATCGCTGCTGGAAGAGGTCGAGCTGCAGCCCTTCACCTACTGTGATCCGAACGATCCCTCCGCCACCACGGCAACCAGCTCGGCCGTGGGGGCGGGCGGCTGCAGCGCAGCCGGTTTCTCCATGGACAACACCGGTAATTGGGGCGCGGGGAAGTCGCGCTACGGAGCGAACTTTTTTGACAACGTCGCCGACTACAACAATTTCTCCATGGCCGGGACGCTGAACGACATCTTTCAGCAATCCAGCTCCGCACTGTCCGGTTACAGCGCGAGCGTGGCGGTCACGCAGGTCGGAGCTGGCTTCGGGCTCCCCAACGCCAATGTCCTGCGCGTCGATGTAACGGTCAGCGGGAGCGGCAACAACGTAACGTTGACCGGCTTCCGATTCCGGCATTCACCCAACTTGATCGACTGATCATGACCAGCAGCGCGATGCGCGGATTCAGCCTGCTCGAGGCGATTGCCGTGATCATCATCAGCGGCATCATCGTGGCCGCAGTGGCCATCTTCATGCAGCGTCCGATTCAAGGCTACTTCAGCAGCACGACGCGCGCGGCAATGGCTGACACGGCCGATACGGCGCTGCGCCGCATCGGACGGGATGTGCGCCTCGCGCTGCCGAACACGGTGCGAGTCGGCGGAAGCGGTTTGTTCCTGGAGTTGATCCCCATCAAGACCGGCGGCCGCTACCAGCAGAGCGATGCCTGCTTCTCCACCGGGTGCAGCACCCTATCCACCCTTGGCGACATGCTGACCAACGTTCAGATCGCTACTGGCTCTGATCTGGTCGCAATTTACAATCAATACAACAACAGCGGCGCCGATTGTGCGCCGACGACGGCGGGCCTGTACAGCGTGTACTGCGGCCAGGGAGTCAGTGTCCTCGCTTCGGCCAGCGGCGCAGGCACGACGAGCGACACCCTCGGCTTCGCCAACACCGTGTTCCTCCCGCCGGGCGGGTCGCCCACGCGCAGAGTATTCATCATCGCCGCCTCTCCGGTGACCTACGCATGCGAGGCAGCGACGAACACGCTGTGGCGCATCTCGGGCTATACGCGACAAGCGGCGCAGCCGGTCACCCTGGCAGCAGCTCCACTCTCGACAGCCTCGAGCAAGGTTCCGCTTGCGACCAACGTCTCCTGCCCGGTGACGGGCGCCGGGACCCCGCCGCGTTTCTCCTATTCCAGCGGCGCGTCCGAGCGCTACAGCCTGCTTTCGGCATGGATCACGCTTCAAATCAGCGGAGAGACCGTCAACCTTCTGCACCAGATCCATGTTGACAATACTCCATAGTTTTCGCGGCCAGCGCGGATTCGCACTTGCGAGCGCAATCTTCATCCTGGTCGTTCTCGCGGCGCTGGCGCTTGGCATCACGCTGCTCACTACGCAGACCGAGACCGGGCACGCGCGCGACATCTCCGGGTCGCGCGCGTACCAGGCGGCGCGTGCGGGACTCGACTGGGGTGCGTATCAAGTGCTGGACCCGGCAAACGTCACGGCGACTTCCGGCGGCGCGCCTCTTCCTAACTGCCCCGGTGTCGCCGGCGCTTGCCCTACCGCCGCGGCGCCGACCTCTTCGACTGTGCCGTCCGGTCCATTTGCTTCGACGGTGCTGGCCGGATACGTCGTCACGGTTCAATGCTCTTGCGCCGATTTCACCGAGTCCGGAAGAAACGTTCGCGTGTACCAGCTGAAATCCACCGCCACGTTCGGCGGTGGCGTAGGACAGGTCGAGCGTCAGCTGTCCGCGCGCGTGTCCTACTGCCGCGATCCCAACGGCAATCCCGCGGCGCAGCCTCCGTACGGGTGCAGCTAATGCCGCTTCGCCATGGAGCGATCGGTATCTCGCTTCTCTGCCTGAGCATCTGCTGCTCGTCTGCCTTCGCGCGCACCTGCACCTCGACCGGCACCGGCGGAACCTGGAACCTTACGGCCACCTGGGCAGCGGGCTGCACGGGCGGTCCGGCGGCGGGCGACACGGTCACCATCACCAATGGCGACGCCGTAACCGTTACGGCCAACGCCGTCGCCGATTCGCTCACCGTTCAGGGTGGCGGCAATAACTCCACACTGACGGTCAATGGCGGCGTAAGCCTCACGATAAATGGCGCCGTGTCGATCGGCGCGCCAACCGCCAACAACACGACCGAGCTCATCGACGTTCTCGCCAACGCTCAGCTCACCATCAATGGCAGTTTGACGTTGAACGGCGGCACTTCGGGTACGCGCCAGGCGCTGCTTCGACTCGGGAACAACGCCGCCACCACCGTGACCGTGACCGGGAGCATCGCCTTTGGCGGCACAACCGCCAACGCGCTGGTGACTTTTCTAGGGCAAGGGACGCTCAACGTCGACGGGGATTTCGGCAACGGCGGCACGTTCACGCGGGCCACCGGCACCGTCGTATACAACGGCAGCGGCGCGCAGAACCTCGGGGCATACACCTACAACAACCTGACAATCAGCAAGAGCGGGGGAGCGGCTACGGCCACAGGTGCCGTCAGCACCGCGACGCTGACTTTCGCTGCATCGAACGCAGGTATCGTGACGATGTCGGGTACCAACCTCCTGACGGTCACGAACACATGCGCTGCCTCGGTTGTGCAGACAGGACCAGGTTGGGTCAACGGGAATCTGCGCCTCACTTTCGCGGCACCTCCGCAGACCTGCACCTTCCCGATTGGCGACGCAACGGTCTACAGCCCGATCGCGATTTCGACGACCGGTGGCGCCGGCGGAACACTCACCGCGGACGTGACCAACGCGATCCACCCGCAAAACGCGACCTGGCCCTTGAGCACCACCAAGTACGTCAATCGCTACTGGACGCTGGGCTCGGCTACGGACACGCTCACGGCCACAAGCTATAGCGCGACAATGAACTGGGCGGCAGCCGACGTTCAGGGCGGCGCCAACTACCAAAACTTCATCGTTGGCGAATACACCAGCACGGGCGGATGGCTAGTCCCCGCTCCGACCACCAGCGCCAATACCGCGACCTCGATCGTCGCCAGCGGCATCGCGACGGCATTTACCACGCCGGCCGACCTGGTGGTGGGTGAGCCCTACGCCTGCCTTCCACCGGCCAATGCGCCGGCAGGCCTCGTATGCGTGTGCGACAACTTTGGGCGTGCGACACTGAATCCATCGACGATCTTCAACTCCAACTGGCTGCTGTCCACCAGCAGCGGCACGTTCGGCATCCCTAAGATCGTGAACCAGGGGCGGCTGGAGCTCACGGACAATACCGGCAACAACGCCACCGCCGCGACCGTGCCTGGAATCTTTCCCGCGGCAGGGAATTACATTTCGGTCGAGTTCAAGCAGTACGCCTACAACGGAACCGGGGCGGACGGCATCGCGATGACGCTGTCCGACTACTCCGTCGCCCCGACACCGGGCGCCTACGGTGGCTCGCTCGGTTACGCACAGAAGACCGGGATCAACGGCTTCGCGGGAGGCTGGATCGGCGTGGCGCTGGACGAATACGGCAACTACGAGAACGCAACCGAGGGGCGTGTCGGCGGCGCTTGCGGCGGTCTGTGCCCTGATTCCGTCGGCATCCGCGGCTCGGGCTCGGGCAACGCTGCCACGGCCGGCAACTACCCCTGGCTGGCTGGCAACACTACGATCGGCAACATCGACCAACCCGGAGCAACGGCCGGCCCCGGTTACATGTACCAGATCATCGTCGACGCTCGTAACTACACTGCGACCACGAAGACGGCTCTCGTCTCTGTGAATCGGGATGCGACGACGAAGACGGGTGCGAACTACACGTCGGTTGTCGCGCCGTTTGATGCGTATGTTGTCAACCCCTCTCAGGCGGTGGTGCCGGTGAACTGGCAGATCTCATTCACAGGCTCGACCGGCGGCTCGACCAACGTCCACGAGATCGGCAGTCTCAAAGTCTGCGCGCAGACCTTCATCCCACCCACGTCGAACGGCACCGCCGCAGGCTTCAACGCCATCGACAGCGCGCTGCCCAACACCAAGCAGAACGCGCTGTTCGGCCACATCTACATGAAAGTCGCGAGCGTCCCGTTCAAGCTCAACGTCGCCGCGCTGGCGCCTCCCGTGGGTGGGGTATCGCAGGGCGTGAACACCGCCTATGTCCCGAGTTCACCGGCTGGCAGCACCAAGACAGTAACCGTCAAGCTGATCGACGACAGCCAGCCGGGTACCTCCTGCAACTCGTCCGCCGCGGCGTGCACCGCGTGCGCCAAGACGGTGCTCACCACCCAGACGCAGACCATGACTTTCACGGCGGCCGACGCGGGCTTCAAGACTTCGGGCAATTTCACTGTGGCAAGCGCCTACAAGCGCCTGATCGTCCAGATGAGCGACGGCACGACGACGGGCTGCTCCGTCGATGCTTTCTCGGTGCGACCCGCGTATTACACGCTTACCAGCAGCATCGCCGCCAACACGAAGGCCGGAACGGCGTTCACGATCACCGCCGCGCCCAGAGATGTCAACAACACATCGCTGACGCAAATGACGGGGTCGCCAACGCTGGACAGCACCAAGGCACCCACGGCGGGCGGCAATCAGACTCTGCTCCTGCAATCGTGGAGCGCGGGGGCCGCATTCGGCACCTTCATCTACAACGACGTCGGTGTCCTGACTCTGCCCCAGAATGCAATTTACGACGCGCAGTTTGGCAACGCCGCGGGTGAAGCACAGGACAGGACGAACGGCGATTGCAACCCAGGTACAGGGACTACGCCTTACGTACCGAACATCTGCTATGGCTACTCAGGGGCATCGTGCACCAACGCCACTCCCTGGAACCCGGATGCCAGCGGGAAATACTCGTGCGACATCGGCAGCGGCACACTGACTACCGCCCCCTATCGCTTCTACCCTGATCACTACGAGGCGTCGGTGGCAATGACTCAAGGCTGCTCCACGGATGGATTTACGTACATGGGGCAACCGTTCTCGATGACCTCGGCGAGTTCAGGGGCGATCCAGGTCAAGGCGCTCGCATCCGGGCAGACTTTTGCGAGCGCGCCGGGATTGCCGTCCTTTACCACGGGGTATTCGAACCTCTCGACGCTGTGGTTCGCGGCAGAAAACGGGATCGGCTCGACCACCGACCTCATCAAGTGCGTTTCTTCGGTTCAGAACACTTCGGCCAACCGCTGCAACCTGACCACGCTGCCCTACAAGACCGGCGGCTCCACCGGCTGGGTCGGCGGTGTCTACACGGCACCGGCGACGACGTTCTACTTCGATCCGCCGAAGGACACGGCGACCACGCCCGATTCGACCTGGGGCCCGTACGACAATCTCTACATCGGGCTGACCGTGTCCGATTCCGACGGCTCGACGCTGACCATTCCCGCCGGACAGTCCTTCGTGTTGAACGGCGACACCTACCAGAGCATCAGCGGGGCCACACCGATCAAGGAGCGCTATGGGAGAATGCGCGTCCAGAACGTCTCGGGATCTGAACAGGTGCCGGTGGCGGTCCCGGTCTTCCTCGAATACTGGATGGGCAGCGGCTGGGCGCTGAACACGCTCGATGCAACATGCACGCGACTGGCGACGACACCGACCGCCTTTGCGGGCAACGGAACAGCGTCGTCCTGCTTTGGCAACGGGTGCACGGCGGTTTCAACTGGCAGCGTGGGCAGCATCTACACCACACGCATCCAGACTGTGGCTTCCAACGCCGTTGCACCCTTGTCGTACAGCTCCCCCCAATTTTCCTTCGGGCAACGCAACGTGATACTGACCGCGCCGAAGGCGGCCGGAACGATCGGCATGTCGGTCGAGGCGCCCAGCTGGCTGAAGCTGGGGCCGAACGACACGGCGGGCACCAATCCCTCGGCGACTATCCGCTTCGGGACTTACAACAGTCGCTTCATCTTCCTGCGCGAGAATTATTAGAACCTACGCCCAGCGCCTGGCGGTCGATCTTGCTAGTCCCGTCGCGATTTCCAATCAGGATCGGCGCGCCGCCTCGCCTCCACGCCGGCCATGAACGCGGGCGCCGTCTCGCGCAGGCGCTCGTCGCTCATGCGGCCGCTGCGGGTCATGTAGTCGTAGGCGAGCTCCCACGGTTCGTGCTGCATCTTGTCGGCGATGCGCTCGTACCAGAATGAGCTCCTGTTCGCGGCGGCGATCAGCTTATCCACGACCGGGCGCCGCTCCCGTTCGAACAAGCGCAGCGCTTGCGGCACATCGTCGCCCGCCAATGAGAGCTTGCGTGCGAGCGCGATCGCGTCCTCGAAAGCGAGGCGCGTTCCGGAGCCGATCGAGAAATGACCAGTGCGGAGCGCATCGCCAATCAGCACCGTGTTCCCGGCGGTCCAATTGCGGCAGTAGACGAGGGGAAAGCTGCGCCAGTAGGAGTGATTCGACACCAGGCCCTGCCCGCCGAGGTCCGGCGCAAAAACTCGCTCGCAATAGGCTCGGCTTTCCTCGTCGCCCATGCGATCGAGCCCCGCGCGATACCACGTCGCCGCATCGCACTCGACGATGAAAGTGCTCATCCGCGGACTATAGCGGTAATGGTGCGCCACGAAGGCGCCGTGCTCGGTGCCGCGAAACGTGAGCGTCAGACAGTCGAACACACGCCCAGTGCCGTACCAGGCAAACTTGTTGGTGAGGTACTCGATGCGTGGCCGAAAGCGCTCGTCGTACAGGCGCCTGACGAGCGAGTTGACGCCGTCGGCCCCAACCACCAGAGCGCAGCCTTCGAAGGCCGCGAGAGAATCGAGCGCAGTATCAAACGCGATGCGAACGCCCCGCGCCTGCGCGAGGCGTTGCAGCAGTTGCACCAGCCCGATACGCGAGACAGCCGAGAAACCGTTTCCATCGATGACAACGGCTTCGTCGCGATGGACGATCTTCTGGATCGGCCAGGATTCCATCTCTCCAACCAGCGCACGATGGACTTCCGGCTCGTCGTGCTCGAGGAAACTCAGCGCACCCTGGGAGAACACCACGCCGAAGCCAAACGTGGCGTCGCGCGCGTTCTGCTCTAACACGAAGATCTCGTGCTCCGGGCGATCGCGCTTGGCGAGCAGCGCGAAGAGGAGCCCGGCCGGGCCTGCCCCCAGGACGCCGATGCGAAGTTTCCTCGGCACGGGTTGTCGCGAACGTGGCGGTCTCGTGGATTGACCCGCCTAGTATCGCAGGGCCAGGCTGTCTGCGCCTGCCCAGTTGCGAGGGCCCGGACTAACCGAAAGGCTCCTCCATCGCCTGCATGTCGCGACGCTGCTCGAGGGTCTGTGAAGCCGGCAATGCACGGCCCTCTAAATCGCTTTCCGTTTCGGGCTTCTCTTTCTCGGATACCAGGTCTGCCAGTCGTACTTTGGCCGCCGCCATGACGGCCCAGGCGATCGACCAGATCACCTGACCCGCGACTACGCCGAGGATGCCGACGACAAGAAGCCCGAACCCGAAGATCACGGCGAGCCAACCCAGGAGAAGGCTCAGGCACGCATGGGCAACGCGCGCGAACCTCCTCAAGCTCTTGATGCTGTTTCGGCCTATCATCTGCGCACCAACGTCACACAGAAGCTGAAACAAGCGCGGTGCGAGACGCGCACGGGGTGCGCTTCACATCGCGCGAAGGCACGAGCACCCAGGCATCCGATTGCTGTCCCATCAGCTTGTTGAGCAGCCTGAGATTGAGCGCATGGCCCGGTTTGAAGCCCTCGTAGTTGGCGCGTATGGGCCAGCCCGCGAGATAGAGATCCCCGATCGCATCGAGCACCTTGTGCCTGACGAATTCGTCCGGGAATCGCAAGCCGTCCGGGTTGAGGATGTGTTCGCCGTCCACCGCCACCGTGTTGGCGAGGTCCGCTCCGAAGGCATGGCCGCGCTTCATGAGCTCGGCATGATCGGCGACGAAGCCAAACGTGCGGGCGGGAGCAATCTCGCGTTTCAGAAGGTCGCGATCCCACGCCGTTGCGACCGACTGCATCCCCAACGGGGTGTTCGGGTAGTCGATCGTTACGGTCAGCCTCGGGCTGAGGCTCGGGCTCAGCCGCACGTAGCGGTCGCCCTCGCGCACCTCCACCGGCCGCAGCAGCACGATGGTCCGCGCCGGCGCATCCTGCACGACGGTACCGACGCGATCGATCTGCGCGAGGAACTGCGCAGCGCTGCCATCGAGCGCCGGGACTTCCGGGCCGTTGAGAACGACCAGCGCATTGTCGACGCCCGCGAGGCGCAGCGCAGCCAGGAGATGCTCGACCATGCGCACTCCGACCCCGGCGTGATTGCCGATGTCAGCCGAGTAATACGCGCTGACCACGTTGCTCCAGCGTGCGAGAATCAATCCGCGCGACGGCGGCTGATCGGAGCGCAGGAAACAAATCCCGGTGTCGGGTTCACCCGGGTAAAGCGTCACGCAAACGGGTTGACCTGTATGCGCCCCTTTTCCGAAGATGCGGAACTCTGCGGCCAGCGTGCGCTGCGCAATGGTGTCGCCTTCCTTCGTCGCCATCTCATATTCCTTTTTCGTTTCGCGGCCAGTGCTGCACCGCATACGTCGGCGATCCTAAGGGGCAGCCGCGCACAGGCACAGGTCGCGCTGCGCCAATCGGTTGTCCGATCGCGCCAAGGCGGCTGGAGGGGTGATTGGTAACCTCGACTTTGACGTCCTGGGCGCTGCTGATCCACCGCGCACTGTCCGACCGCGGGATCGACTGCGACGCCTTGTTCCGCCGCGCGGGCTTGGATCCAGCCCGGATGAACGATCCGAACGCTCGCTACCCACAGACCGGAATGCAGCGGTTGTGGGCGCTCGCCACATCGGCCAGCGGGGACGAGTGCTTCGGACTGGAAGTGGCACAGCATTGGCATCCGACCACATTCCACGCGCTCGGCTACTCCGCGCTGGCAAGCGAGACCCTGCGCGACGCGCTGCTGCGTGTGGTGCGGTACGGCCGGGTCGTAACGACTGGCGCACGCGTGGACCTCGAGCAGAGCGGCGA
>DASPUW010000005.1:0-5487 GCA_035622675.1 Burkholderiales bacterium
CCTGGGTCGAGAAAAGAACGTCGACAAGGACATCGTGTTCAGCGCGTTGGAACAGGCCTTGGCGTCCGCCACCAAAAAGCGTTTCCGCGAGGACGTCGAGGTGCGCGTCGAAGTCGACCGCAACACGGGTGACTATCGCTCTTTCCGTCGCTGGCACGTCGTGGCCGACGAAGTCTTGGAGGTACCCGACCGGGAGATGACCGTCGAGCAGGCGCGCGCGCTGGTAGCCGACATTCAGCTGGACGAATACATCGAAGAGCCGCTCGAGCCGGTCGAGTTCGGGCGGATCGGTGCGCAGGCGGCCAAACAGGTGATCCTGCAGAAGATCCGTGATGCCGAGCGCGAACAGATCCTGAACGATTTCCTGGCGCGCAAGGAGCACTTGGTAACCGGCACCATCAAGCGCATCGAGCGCGGCAACGCCATCGTCGAGTCGGGCCGCATCGAAGCCGTGCTGCCCCGCGACCAGATGATCCCCAAGGAGAATCTGCGCGTCGGCGACCGGGTGCGCGCGTTTCTCCTGAAGGTCGATCGCAGCAGCCGCGGGCCGCAGCTGGTGCTGTCGCGCATCGTCCCTGACTTCCTGATCAAGCTGTTCGAGCTGGAGGTCCCGGAGATCGAGGAAGGGCTGCTCGAGGTCAAGGCAGCGGCACGCGATCCGGGTTCGCGCGCCAAGATCGCGGTCAAGTCGAACGATGCCCGCATCGACCCGATCGGCACCTGTGTTGGCATGCGCGGTTCCCGCGTTCAGGCGGTGACTTCGGAGCTGGCCGGTGAGCGGGTCGACATCATCCTGTGGTCGCCCGACCCCGCGCAGTTCGTGATCAACGCCCTCGCGCCCGCCGAAGTGAGCAGCATCGTGGTCGATGAAGACCGGCACAGCATGGACATCGTGGTGGACGAGGAGAACCTGGCGCAGGCGATCGGGCGCAACGGCCAGAACGTGCGCCTGGCGAGCGAGATGACCGCCTGGGAACTCAACATCATGACCGAAGAGGAGTCCCAGAAGAAGAACGAGGAGGAAACCGCGTCCATCAAGAAGCTGTTCATGGAGAGGCTGGACGTGGATGAGGAGGTGGCCGACATCCTGGTGCAGGAAGGATTCAACACCCTGGAGGAGGTCGCCTACATCCCGATCAACGAGATGCTGGAGATCGAGCAGTTCGACGAGGAGACGGTCAACGAGCTGCGCAGCCGCGCGCGCAACGCGCTGCTCATGCAGGACATCGCCAGCGAAGAAAAGGTCGAGGAGGTGGCGTCCGACCTGCAGACCCTGGAGGGAATGGACAGCCAGACCGCGCGTCAGCTCGCCGCCAAGGGCATTCACACGCAGGAGGAGCTCGCCGAGCTGGCGGTCGACGATCTGGTAGAGCTGATCAGCATGGACGCCGAGCGCGCCAAGGCGCTGATCATGGCAGCCCGAGCGCCCTGGTTCGCATGAGGGATCCGCGCTGACCTGAGGACAGGGGGCAACTAGACATGGCGCAGACAAACGTTTCCCAGTTCGCCAAGGAGCTCGGCATGGCCGCCGAGCGGCTGCTCGAGCAATTGCAGGCGGCTGGCGTGAACCGCAAGCTGGTCGAAGACACCCTGCTGACTGAGCAGGACAAGACTCAGCTGCTCGATTATCTGCGTTCGGTTCACGGCACGAAGGAATCCAAGAGCAAGATCACCCTGACGCGCCGGCAGACCACTGAGATCAAGAAGGCGGACAGCACCGGCAAGGCGCGGACCATCCAGGTCGAGGTGCGCAAGAAGCGTGTGCTGGTCAAGCGCGACAGCACCGCGCCCGCCTCGGAGGCGGCCGCAGCAGCTCCGACCATCGACGCACAGCAGGCGGCAATCCGCGACGAAGAGGCGCGCAAGCAGGCCGAGCTCGCCGCACGTCAGGCGGCGGACGCGGCCGCGAAGCAGGAGCGTCAGAAGAAGCGTAAGACCGCGCAGGAGCCCGCCGAGGCGCCCGCGCCGGAGGCGAAATCAACCGAGGCTGCGGCAGAAGCGCCGAAACCTGTTGCCGCACCTGAGGGAGCCGTGACGGCCGAAGCCAAGCCCACCGGGACCGGCACTCTGCACAAGCCCGCGTCCAAACCGGGCGAGGCGGGCGAGAAGAAGGCGCCCAAAAAACAGGTGAAGCAGGTTGTCTGGCGCGACGAGAGCGCGAAGAAACGCGTCATCAAGACGCGCGGTGGCGAGGTCGGAGGGGCGGGCTGGCATGCACGCAAGGACCGCCACGCCAAGACCAAGACCGAAACCGAGGTCACCCCGACGCACGGCTTTTCGCTGCCGACCGAGCCGATCGTCCATGAGGTGCTGGTGCCCGAGACCGTTACCGTCGCCAACCTGGCGCAGAAGATGTCGGTCAAGGCCGCCGAGGTCATTAAGACACTGATGAAGCTCGGCACCATGGTGACGATCAACCAGGTGCTGGACCAGGACACCGCGATGATCGCGGTGGAAGAGATGGGACACGTCGCGAAGCGGGCCAAGCTGGACGATCCGGAGGCGTTGCTGGCCGACACGCGCGAGGAGGAAACGGCGGCCGCCGAGGCGCGCGCTCCGGTAGTCACCGTGATGGGGCACGTCGACCACGGTAAGACTTCACTGCTGGATTACATCCGCCGCACGCGGGTGGCGAGCGGCGAGGCCGGTGGCATCACCCAGCACATCGGCGCGTATCACGTGCAGACGCCGCGCGGGATGATCACGTTCCTCGATACGCCGGGTCACGAGGCGTTTACCGCAATGCGCGCGCGCGGCGCCAAGGTGACGGACCTGGTGATCCTGGTCGTTGCCGCCGACGACGGTGTGATGCCGCAGACGATCGAGGCCATCCACCACGCGAAAGCGGCCAAGGTTCCCATCGTGGTCGCGGTGAACAAGATCGACAAGCCCGAAGCACAGCCCGAGCGCATTCGTCACGAATTGCTGGTACACGAAGTCGTGCCGGAGAACCTGGGAGGAGAAACGATATTCGTGGACGTCTCGGCCAAGACTGGCAAGGGCATTGACGCCCTGCTCGAGTCGGTGCTGCTGCAGGCCGAAGTGTTGGAGCTCAAGGCGCCCAAGACGACGCCAGCGCGGGGCATCGTGATCGAATCCAGGCTGGACAAGGGGCGAGGCCCGGTCGCAACGCTGCTGGTTCAGTCTGGCACCTTGAAGCGTGGCGATATTGTCCTCGCGGGTGCGGTGTTCGGACGCGTGCGCGCCATGCTCGACGAAAGCGGGCACAGCATCCCGGAAGCCGGCCCCTCGATTCCAGTCGAGATCCAGGGTCTATCCGACGTTCCGCAGGCCGGCGAAGAGGTCATGGTGCTGGGCGACGAGCGCCGGGCGCGCGAGATTGCGCTGTTCCGACAAGGCAAGTTCCGCGACGTGAAGCTCGCCAAGCAGCAGGCCGCCAAGCTCGAGGGTATGTTCGACATGGCGGCCGCCGGGAGCAAGACGCTGTCCCTGGTGATCAAGGCCGACGTGCAGGGCTCGCAAGAGGCCTTGGCGCATGCCCTGCAAAAACTCTCGACCGACGAGGTCAGGGTCAATCTGGTGCACGCCGGGGTGGGTGCCATCACCGAATCGGACATCAATCTGGCGCTGGCTTCTAACGCGGTCGTCATCGGCTTCAACACCCGTGCCGACGCGACCGCCAAGAAGCTCATCGGCGCCCACGGCGTGGATGTGCGCTACTACAACATCATCTACGAGGCGGTGGACGAAGTGAAGGCAGCGCTGTCCGGCATGCTCGCGCCGGAGCGGAAGGAGTCGGTCACCGGGCTGGTGGAGGTCCGGCAGGTGTTCCACATCTCGAAGGTCGGGACCGTCGCCGGCTGCTACGTCTTGGAGGGTGTCGTCAAGCGCGGATCCTCAGTGCGTGTGCTGCGCGACAATATCGTGATCCATACCGGCGAGCTCGACTCCCTCAAGCGCTTCAAGGACGACGTCCGCGAGGTGAAGGCTGGGTTCGAATGCGGGCTTTCGGTCAAGAGCTTTAGCGACATCAAGCTCGGCGATCAGCTGGAGGCCTACGAGGTGGTCGAGGTCGCGCGCACGCTGTAACCGCGGGTCGCGCGCTTTTCCGCGCACCACGGCCGGGCCGCGCCCGCTATGCCTCGAACTTTTTCTCGTTCCGCCAGGATTGCCGAGCAGATCCACCGCGATTTGTCGGGGCTCCTGGTGCGCGAGCTGAAAGATCCCCGGGTGGGGCCGGTCACCATCACGGCGGTAGAGGTCACACGCGATTTGTCCCAGGCAACCGTTTACGTGAGCTCGCTCGCGGACGCGGCGTCCACTGAGCAGAGCGTGGCTGCCCTGCAACATGCCGGCGGGTTTCTGCGCAGCCAGCTGGCGCGCACGCTGCAGGCCAGGAGCGTCCCGCATCTGCATTTCGTGTATGACGCTTCGGTCGAGCGCGGCGCGCGTCTGTCGCACCTCATCGATGAAGCGGCTGCCGAAAGCGTGCCGCCCGACCCGAACGCGGAAGAACATGACGATTGATCGCTCCAGCGACGCAAACACCTTGGGGGCCGTCGAGGGAGTAGTTCTGCTGGACAAAGCAACGGGCATGTCATCCAACGCGGCGCTGCAGTCGGTTCGCCGTCTTTTCGGTGGCGTGAAGGCGGGTCACACCGGGACGCTGGACCCACTCGCGACCGGACTGCTGCCCGTATGTCTGGGGGCGGCCACGAAATTCGCTGGTGTCCTGCTGGAGACAGACAAGACGTACGAGGCCGTGGTCGCACTCGGGCTTGCCACCACCACCGGCGACGCCGAGGGAGAAGCGCTGTTTCGCGGGCGCGTCGAGGGATGCCTGGAGCGCATGAGCGAGACACTCGCAGCGTTCACCGGTGAGATCGAGCAGTTGCCTCCCATGTTCAGCGCCATCAAGCACCGGGGCCGCGCGTTGTACCGCTACGCGCGTGCCGGGCAGTCCGTCGAGCGCCGACCCAGGCCGGTAACGATCCATGCTCTCGACCTCATCGCGGGGCACGGCGACGAGGTTACGCTGAGGATCCACTGCAGCAAGGGGACGTATATCCGGACCCTGGCGCACGACATCGGGGAGCGCCTCGGATGCGGCGCCCACGTCGCGGCTCTGCGACGCACGCGCATCGGCGCGTTAGCGGTCGCCCAGGCCCTGGGTCTCGAAGCTCTCGCAGGCCTCCCCGACGCCGATCGGAGGAAACAGGTGCTCCCCGCGGACGTACTGCTCTCGCAGCTGCCAGCAGTGGTGCTGGATCGGGGCAGCGCCAACGCCGTGTTGCAAGGGCGGCCGGTGGCGCTCGACGAGCCGCTCGGGGCGGAGTCGGTTCGGCTGTATGCCGAGGACGGCCAGTTTCTAGGGCTGGGGGCGCGCGGCGAGCAGGGGCTTCTCCGCCCGAAGCGGATGCGAGCCCTGCCGCTCAGGGGTGCTTTATAGGCCGGCTTGAGCGTCGGGGGGTACAACGTTAGAATGGCGCGTTTTTTCGGAGAGATAGCAATGTCCATCAGCACCGA
>DASPUW010000006.1:0-5446 GCA_035622675.1 Burkholderiales bacterium
GCGAGTCGCGCGTCTTCGGCCGGGGCCGCAAGCTGTTTCACCTCGAAAACTGGTATCTGAGCGCACCGCTGATCCGCAACGCGCTGCGCTTGAGCGGACTTTACTGGCGCGCCCGGCGCAACGCGGACCGCGTCGAAGTGCGGCACAACATCGTCACGCTCGCCAATCTGCCGCCGCGCTTTCACGGTTTCACGCTTCTCCACCTGAGCGACCTGCACATAGAGTTAAACGAAGGCGCGATGCGACGCGTCGCCGATCTCGCGCGCGGGCTCGAGTACGATCTGTGTGTCTTGACCGGCGACTACCGGGCCCGGACCGCCGGCCCGATCGACGGCTGCCTCGACGGGTTGCGGCGCCTGCGGCAACATCTGAAGGAGCCGCTGTACGGGGTGCTGGGCAACCACGATTCGATCCGCATGGTGCCGGCGCTGGAGCAGATGGGCATCCGTATGCTGCTGAACGAAGCGCAGGAAATCCGTCGCGGCGATCAGCGCATTCACCTGGCAGGGATCGACGACGCGCATTACTTCCGCATGGACAACATCGAGAAGGCTGCCGAGTTTATCCCCGCGGCGGAATGCTCGATCCTGCTGTCGCACACGCCGGAGATCTACCGCCAGGCGGCGCACGCCGGCTTCGATCTCATGCTGAGCGGTCACACGCATGGCGGGCAGATCTGTCTGCCGGGATCCATACCGATCACGCTCGAGTCCCGGCTGCCGAGGCGCTTTGGCGCAGGTGCCTGGCGCTATCACCGCATGCAGGGCTACACCTCCGTCGGCGCGGGCTGCTCCCTGGTGCCGGTTCGACTCAACTGCCCGCCCGAGATCACCCTGCACCGCCTGCAGCGCGCCTGACAGTGAGGGAGCGTCAGCCGGGCGCTGGTCAATGACTCAGCACGCTGGACGCTAGCGCCTGCGGTTCCTTGGCTCCGATCAACTCGTAGAGCGAGGGATCGAACCTGCGTGTCATGCGCCGGTACGTGAAGGTGAAGCCGCTCCAGTTGCTGACGAGCCGCCCCTGCGCGTTCATGTACCAGCTCCGGCAGCCATCGCTCCACACCGTGCGCCCGAGCGCCTGCTGGAGCCGCCGATTGTAGCGGGTCTGCGCCTGCGCGCTCACCTCCAGGCAGGCGCCCGGCATCGAATCGAGGTGCGCGATCGCCTGCATGACATAGCGGATCTGGCTCTCCAGCATGTAAATGATCGAGTTGTGGCCAAGATTGGTGTTCGGGCCGTACAACATGAACAGGTTGGGGAAACCGGCGACCGCGATTCCCAGATACGCCTCGGGGCCGTCGCGCCACGCATCCGCCAAACGCACACCGGCGCGCCCGACGATGTCGATCGGCGCGAGCAGCTCGGTGGCAGCGAAGCCGGTGCCGAGGATGATCGCGTCCACTTCGTAGCTGCGCCGATCCGTGGTCCTCAACCCTGCCGTGCCGGCCGACTCGATGCCTGCGGTGATCAGCTCGACGTTGGGGCGCGCCAGCGCCGGGTAGTAGTCGTTCGAGAACAGCACGCGCTTGCAGCCGAAGGGGTAAGCGGGTGTGAGCTTGCTCCGCAGCTGCGGATCCGTGATGGCGCGCCTCAAGTTCCACATCGCGGCGGCGCGCAGCGGCTTCATGGCCGGCCGCCAGCTCACGAAACCGATCCCCAGCGTTTCGTACAGCACGTAGACGGCGGCCCGCGCCAGCCGATACAGGAACGGAAGGGCATCGAACAAGCGGTGCTGGAGCTGCGAGAAGCGGTGATCGAGCTTCGGCAGCACGTAAGGCGCTGAGCGCTGGAACAGATAAACCTGCGCCGCCTTGCGCGCCACCCGGGGAGTGAACTGGATTGCGCTCGCGCCCGTGCCGATGATCGCGACGCGCTTTCGGCGCAGATCGTAACGGTGGTCCCAGCGCGCCGAATGGAATATCTTGCCGCGGAATTCTTCGAGTCCGGGGATGTCCGGATAAGCCGGCCGGTTGAGCTGTCCTGTCGCCGTGATCAGCGCGCGCGCCTGCAGAGAGGCACCAGCGGCGGTGTCCAGACGCCAGACCCCGCGGCCTTCGTCGTAGCGCGCACTCTTGACCTCGCACGCGAGATGCACGTAGCGGGCGAGGCCATATTCCCGGACGCACTCGCGCAGGTACCTGTAAATGTCGCGCTGTGGGGCATACACGCGCGACCAGCGAAAACGCAGCGCGAACGAGTACGAGTAGAGATGGGAAGGGATGTCGCAGGCGGCGCCGGGGTAAGTGTTGTCGCGC
Organism: Burkholderiales bacterium; assembly: GCA_035622675.1. Classification (GTDB taxonomy): domain Bacteria; phylum Pseudomonadota; class Gammaproteobacteria; order Burkholderiales; family SHXO01; genus SHXO01. Next base: position 2,255 of record DASPUW010000006.1, read on the forward strand.
CAGACGCCGCCGATCGAGTTGGCTCTCTCCAGGATCACGAAATCGGTGATGCCCCCCTTCCGCAGCTGAATGGCCATCCCGAGGCCGGCGAAGCCGGCGCCGATGATGGCGATGGAAGTGGTCGACGGAAGGGTTGCCAGCGACATTGAAGGTGCCCGGGAGCGGTCTACCTGTTTGTCACTTCGCGCCCCCCTCGGGTTCAGCTCCGAGCGCAAGGCGCAACAGGCGGCTGTGTTTCTGCGTCAAAGACCAGGGCTGGCCGGCGGTGAGGCCGCCATCGACCGTGAGCGCCTGCCCGGTGACGAAGCTGGAATCGTCGCTCGCCAGCCACAGAGCCGCCTGCGCGATGTCCTCGGGCAGCCCCGCGCGCCGGATCGGCTGATAGTTGGCCAGCACGCGCCTGAGCGTTTCGACGGCCTCGTCTGCCACCTCCGGCGAGAGCCCGGCAGCGCCGGCGAAGATGGGCGTCGCCACAGGGCCAGGACAGATGCAATTCACCCGCACGCCGCTTTCGGCCAGTTCCATCGCCACCGACCGCGTGAGCTGGATCACGGCTGCCTTCGCGGCGCTGTAGACGTGCGGACCGTATCCCGCCTGAAGGCCCGCTACGCTCGCCGTGTTGATGATGCTGCCGGAATGCTGGCGCTGCATGATTTCAGCCGCGTGCTTCATGCCCAGAAATACCCCACGCAGGAGGACCGCCATCGTGCGCTCGTACGCGTCGAGCGGAGTGTCCGCGATGGGGCCCGCGACGCCGCCGAGGCCCGCATTGTTGAACACGCAATCGAGGCGTCCGCATCTGGCCACAGCGGCCTCTAATGCAGCCCTGACGGCCGATTCCTCGCTCACGTCGGTGCGCAGGTAAGCGGCGCTTGCGCCCAATTCGTTCGCGAGGCGCTCTCCCTTGTCTTCCTGGATATCGGCGATCAGCACCCTGCAGCCCTCGCGCACGAACAGCCGTGCCGCAGCGGCGCCGATTCCGCTCGCTCCGCCCGTGATGACGGCGCTCCTGCCGTCCAGCTTTCCCATGGTCCGTTCCGACTGTCAAACAACTGCCATCCGCCGGCGAAAATCAGCCCCGAACTGCCCGGGGTCAATGATAGATGCAAACTGCTGAAACGCGCATTGGGCAGCAAGCAACGGCAAGCGAAGCAATCCACTGTGCCTTACAGTAGCGCGTATGGCACTCTCTCCGCTCGCCGGCAAGCCGGCCCCGAAGGAGATGCTGGTCGATCTCGCGCGCCTGGAGCGCGAGTATTACGCGCGCCAGCCCGATGTGACGGACCCGAATCAGCTGGTGAGCTTCGGCACCAGCGGCCATCGTGGCTCGTCTCTGCGCGCCTCGTTCACGGAGGCGCACATCCTCGCCATCGCCCAGGCCATCTGCGATTACCGGCGCGGCCGGCGCATCGACGGCCCCCTGTACATGGGCAAGGACACGCACGCGCTGTCCGATCCCGCCCAGCGCACGGCGATCGAGGTACTCGCAGCCAACGGCGTGCACACCGTTATCCAGCCGGACAATGGCGTGACGCCTACACCCGCGATATCGCGCGCCATCCTGGTGCACAACCGCAGCGGCCGGAGCGAACGCCTGGCAGACGGTATCGTCGTCACGCCCTCTCACAATCCTCCGGAGGATGGAGGCTTCAAGTACAACCCGCCCGGCGGAGGCCCGGCCGACACCGACGTGACGCGCTGGATCCAGGATCGTGCGAACCAGCTCCTCAGAACCGGTAATTCCGGTGTCAAGCGGGTGCCGCTGGTCGCGGCCATGAAGGCTGAGACGACGCACGAGGAAGACTTCGTGCGTCCTTACGTCGACGATCTGCGCAACGTGATCGACATGGAGGTGATCCGCGGCGCGGGCCTCAAGCTCGGCGTCGACCCGCTCGGCGGCGCGGCCGTGCATTACTGGGAGCCGATCAACGCGGTCTACAAAGTGAACATCACTGTCGTCAACCCGGCAGTCGATCCAACCTTCTCCTTCATGACGGTCGACCACGACGGCAAGATCCGGATGGATTGCTCGAGCCCATATGCGATGGCGCGTCTGGTGGGTCTGAAGGATCAATTCCGCGTCGCCTTCGCCAACGACACGGACGCGGACCGCCACGGCATCGTCGTGCCTTCGGTCGGACTGATGAGTCCCAACCACTATCTCGCGGTGGCGATCCGCTATCTGCTTACGCATCGCCCGCGCTGGCCGGCGCAGGCGGCGGTCGGCAAGACACTGGTCAGCAGCAGCATGATCGACCGGGTGGTCGAGCAGCTGGGCCGCCGCCTGTGCGAGGTGCCGGTGGGCTTCAAATGGTTCGCGCCCGGGCTGCTGGACGGCTCCTTCTGCTTCGGCGGCGAAGAGAGCGCGGGTGCGAGCTTCCTGCGCTTCGACGGCAGCGCGTGGACGACCGACAAGGACGGCCCGATCCTGGATCTGCTGGCCGCCGAAATCACCGCGCGGACGGGCAAGGACCCCGGCGAGCACTATCGCGAGCTCACCGCGCAGTTCGGCGCACCGTTCTACACGCGCATCGATGCGCCGGCAACGCCTGAGCAGAAGGCACGCCTCGGCAAACTTGCGCCGCAGGCGGTCACCGCGGCGACGCTCGCGGGTGAGCGCATCACGGCGAAACTGACCAAGGCGCCGGGAAACGACGCTGCGCTGGGCGGCCTGAAGGTGGTCGCCGCCAGCGGGTGGTTCGCCGCGCGCCCGTCGGGCACGGAGAATATCTACAAGATCTACGCCGAGAGCTTCAAGGACGAGCGGCACCTGGAGGCGATCGTCACCGAGGCGCAGCAGATCGTGGACAACGCGTTGTCGGGTGCGCAGTGATGCACGCTCGGCCGCGGTATGAAAATGGCGGAGTGTCTCTAAACCACCCCGTCGCTTCGCGCCACCCCTCCTTGAAAAGGAGGGGAGAAAAAGACTTTTTCCCCTCCTTCTTGAGGAGGGGTAGGCGCGTTGGAGGGCGGAACAGGGTCCCCGTGGGATGTGACCCCGCAAACGCGCCGGCAGGCATAGGTGCTTTCCAAATTGCACAAACCGCTGCCGATACGGAAATGACTAGGACAACACGGCCTGCCCACGTAGTGGGCGGGGTGGTGGATTGACATGAGTCAACGATCCGTTTCACCCGATCCAGTGGCGCTCAAACAAGCGGCGGCGGAGCACGCCGTGCAATTCTTACAATC
>DASPUW010000007.1:0-5105 GCA_035622675.1 Burkholderiales bacterium
CTTGGGCAGGTAGATGAACACGTCGCCATCGGTATGGCTGCGTCCGAGCAGCAGCAATTGGATTTCGCGCCCGCGCTCGTTGAGCGTCACTGAGGTCGAGACCGTCCGGTTGGGAAGTGCCGGCCTCATTTGTTTGAGCTCGTCGATATACGCCTCGGCCTGCAGCAGGTTCGCTTGGAGGCGGGCTTTCTGTTCCGGGCTTGTCGCCCGCGCGATGTCCTCCTTCAGCTTGTCGATCTCCTTGGGGACTGCAGCAAGCTGCTTCTCGATGTAGGGCACGCCACCGGCTCCGGCATCCGGCCTGGTCAGATTCGCGCGAGTGCGTTCGGAGGAGATAATCTCGAGGCCGGGTGAAGCTTCCGCGTACACCTGGTTGCCTTGCCAGTGATCCCAATGAAAATGCGTATTGATGATTTTCTTGATCGGCTGCTTCGTGATCCCCTGGATCTGTCTATACAGGGCGTGCGCGGCGGACGGCTTGGAGTGAGAGTCAACCACCACCACGCCGTCGTCGGTCAGAATCACGGCGGCGTTGCAGTTGACCTTGTACCGCGCAGCAGCGATGGCGGCGTAGACGCCGTCGGCGACCGGCTTGAGCTCGAACAGATCCTCGCGGGCGGTCTCTGCGTCGGCGGCGAAGACGCAGCAAGGGTCGAGGTTCTCGAAGGTTTGAATGGCCGCAACCGTCGCTCCGGCGCGGGTGATGAATTCGCGACGCGTCCACGATTCGTTCATGACGATTCCTCCTCCCGTGAGCCGCTTCTATACTGCAGCACGCTTACCGGCGTCAAGCCGAAGCTCGATTCGTTGCGGTCTATGATGATATGCAGTGACCACCAGGCGACAGAGGTAAGTGAATCCCGATCATGACTGACGCCAAGCAACCAGATTCAGAGCGCACGGTAGCCTCAGCCTCTTCCGGTGCCACCGCCAGACGGCATCGGTTACGGGAGCACGTGCGCTGGAGCGACGTCGACGTGAGTGGCAACATCTGCTGGAGCGCGTACGCGCGCTTCGTCGAGATCGCTGAAACGGAGTTCTTCCGCGCTCTGGGCTTTCCGTACGCCACGCTCTGGGATCAGCTCGACATCTGGCTGCCACGCGTGCAAGCGCACTTCGACTATCGCAATCCGGTCCGGCTGGACGAGTTGCTCGAGATCGAAGTCTGGGTGGGGAGGGTGGGCCGCAGCTCGATTAGGCTCGAGTTCCTGATGCGAAGGTCCGACGGGCAGGTCGCCGCGGAGTCATATCTCGTGATCATCGCGATCGCGCGCAAAGACTCGCGTCCGGTTGCGGTTCCTCAGGCACTGCTCGAAGCGCTGGCACCGTACCGTGCCGACACAGGCTGACGCAAAGGAAGCCGGGCTGGACTGCCCTTCGGCTTGTCCGGGCTGGCCCAGGCCGTTAGGGCCGAGTCACCACGTTCGTCGGGTCCCCTCGGAGGAAGTGTTCGATGTTCTCGACCGCGAGCAGAAGCCCGTCGCGGATGACCTCGGGAGTCTGGCCGGCGTTGTGCGGGGAGAGCACGACGTTAGGCAGGGCCAGGACGGGATCGCCGGTCTTGACCGGTTCGTCATGGAACACGTCCAGGCCGGCGCGGATCCAGCCCTGCGCGAGCGCGTCGAGCAGCGCCTGTCGCTCGACCAGCGCACCGCGCCCGGTGTTGATCAAGATGGCGGGTCGCTTCATCAGCGACAACTCACGCGCGCCGAGGAAGCCGCGCGTTTCAGGGGTCAAGCGCAAGTGGAGCGTGATCACGTCCGCCTCGCGCAGGATCTGCTCTTTGGGCGCAGCATGCGCCCCGGCTGCGATGGCACGGGCATTGTCGCCGCGCGCGCTCCAGGCTAGCAAGGTCATCCCAAGCGCCTTCGCGAGCGCGATCACACGCAGGCCGATGGTTCCCGTGCCGAACACGCCAAGGGTTTTTCCAAGAAGCTGGGTCAGCAGTTCGCGCGGCCACGCACCGGCCCGCATTTCGCGGTCGAGCTTCGGAATGCTGCGTGCGACCGCCAGCATCAGCGCGACCGTATGTTCCGCCACCGCATTGGCGTTGACCCCGGCTGTGTTGCAGACGGTGACGCCCCGGCGCGCAGCCGATTCGAGATCGATGTTGTCGGTGCCGGTTCCCCACACGGAGATCAATTTGAGCGCGGGACAGGCTGCGAGCACGGCGTCTGAGAAGCGTGCATGCGCGCGGATGTTGATTGCGACGCTGGCGCCATCCAGCCGGCGCGCGAGCTCGGTCTCCTGGTCGGCGCCCCGCTCTGTGTAGATCCGGGTCTCACCGAGGCCCGCACTGCGCTGCTCGGCAGGTGTGCCTTTGAATATGGATGGAAAGTCGTCTGGGACGACGATGAGCGGCGGGCTCGAAGTCATTGCACTGGCTCCGCACGCCCGCAGCAGATCACGCGTGCCGAGGGTCGCGGCGCATACAGCTCCTCCACCAGATTGTTGCGTCGCTCGAGCACCGCGCGCTGATTGATCGAGCCTTTGTCGGTAACCTCGTTCGCATCGATCGAAGGCGGTATCTCGAGGAGCAGCGCGCGCTCGATGCGCGTCGCGCTGCCGGTAGCCTCGCTCGCCAGCCGGGCGAGCAGATCCTCGAACATGCGACGCACAGCGGGTTGGCTCAGGACTTCGACGGCGGGAGCCTGCGGCGGCAGCCGCGGGCACAGGCGCCGGCATTCGTCGAGGCGCGGAAACACGAGCGCGACCACGTAGTCGCGGTCATGGCCCGCAATCACCGCATCTTGCACATAGGGTGCACTTGCGGCGATGAAGCGCGTTCGCAGGGCGCCGACGCTTGCCCAGGTGCCGGTGGAAAGCTTGAAGTCCTCGGCGAGCCGACCGTCGAACATCAAGCCAGCTTCGGGGTGGCTGCGGTCCGCGAAGCGCACCGCGTCGCCCATCTTGTAGTAGCCCTCCTCGTCGAACGCAGCGCGTGTGAGGTCGGCTTGACGCCAATAGCCCGGCGTCACGTTCGGTCCGCGAAAGCGAGCCTCGAGCTTGTCGCCCACTGCTACGAGCTTCACCTCCTGGCCCACGGCCGGGAGGCCGATCATCCCCGAGCGGCCTGCTTCCCAGTTGGCGCAGGTCGCGAGCGGCGCCGTCTCGGTGGCGCCAAGCCCTGTGATCCAAAGGATGCGCTCGCCGCACGTCTGCACGGCGAGCTCCTCGAACGCTTCCCATACCGGCTGTGGAAGACCTGCCCCCGCGTAGAACAGCATGCCCAGGCGGCTGAAAAACTTTTCCCTCAGCGCGGGCTCGCGGCGCAGATAGGGCACCAGCTCTTCGAAGCCGCGCGGCACATTGAAATAGACGGTGGGCGCGATCTCGCGCAGATTGCTCACCGTGCGCTCGAACAGCCCCGGCAGGGGCCGGCCCTCGTCGATGTACAGAGTGCCGCCGTTGTACAGCACGAGCCCAGCGTTGTGATTGCCGCCGAAGGTGTGGTTCCAGGGCAGCCAATCGACAATGACTGGAGGTGTCTCGCGCAGGAAGGGCAGTGTCGTGGCGAGCATCTCCTGATTGCTGCACAGCATGCGTTGCGTGTTGATGACGCCTTTGGGCTGACCGGTCGAGCCCGATGTGAACAGAATCTTGGCGATCGTGTCCGGCCCGACCGAGTCGTGGGCGCGATCGACTGCCGCCGTGGCGGTGCAGGACAAAAGCTCGCTGAATAGAGTAGCGGCACGCTCTGAGGGCGGATCTCCCGTGACCACGAGCTCTACGTCCGCCGGCACCGCCGCCGCGATGGCCCTCGCATAGCGGGCGCCCTGCGCAGCAAACACGAGACCCGGCGAGAGGAGCGAGACAACCGAGCGCAGCTTCGCGTGATCGGTCGATACCAGCGAGTACGCAGGAGAGATCGGCGCGTAGGGCAGCCCGACGTGCATTGCCGCGGCGGCGAGGAGCGCATGCTCTAGGTCGTTCTCTGACAGGATCGCAATCGGCCGATCGGGTGACAGCGTCCTGCGATTCAGCAGCGCCTGGCCGATGGTCTGCACGTGCATCAACGCCTGGTGGTAGCTGAACGTGCGCCAGACCCCGGCCGCATTGCGCTGGGCCATGAATGTGCGCTCGGGCACGCTGCGCGCCCAGTGCACGAGGCGCTCGGTCAGCTTGCTCGGATATGGTGCGAGCGCATATGGTGATCGAATGACAATCGCGCCGTCGTCGCGCTGGACGAACGTGGCCTCCGATGGGCCAAGGGGGACTTTGCGGACTGGAGCCGTCTGTGCCATATCAAAGGCCGAGCGACGCGGGGCGACATGACCACAGACGGGCTCATCAGCCAGCGTCCCCGCCCCGCACACGCACTGCGCCGTTGCGATAGGATAACCGCGCTGACGGGGCCCTGGCGACAGCTCGCGGTTTCCGTTCCTTTCACCCCGATCTGGAGGAGATTCTAAAGTGGCCTCACACAACAAAGTTGCCATCGTCACGGGCGCCGGGACCGGCATCGGCAAGGCTGTATCGATGGCGCTACTGAAGGACGGATACCGGGTTGCCCTCGCGGGGCGCCGCAAGGAGCCGCTGGAGAAAGCCGTCGCGGAATCGGGGGCAGGCGCGCGGGCGCTGGCGGTGCCAACCGACGTGAGCGATCCGCAATCGGTCAGAGCGCTGTTTGCGAAGACCAAGGATGCCTTCGGGCGTCTCGACGTGCTGTTCAACAATGCAGGCATCGGCGCCCCTGGCGTCCCGATGGAAGACTTGACCTTCGAGCAGTGGAAGGCGGTGGTGGATATCAACCTGACCGGCGTATTCCTCTGTACCCAGGAAGCGATCAAGCTGATGAAGAGCCAGGATCCGAAGGGCGGGCGCATCATCAACAACGGTTCCATCTCCGCTCATGCCCCGCGGCCCAACTCCGCACCTTACACCGCGACCAAGCACGCCGTCACAGGCCTCACCAAATCGACGTCCCTGGACGGACGGAAATACGACATCGCCTGCGGTCAGATCGACATCGGCAATGCTCACACCGAACTGGCGGCGAGAATGGCGAACGGTGTTCCGCAGGCCAACGGTACGATCGCGGTGGAGCCGCTGATGGACGTGAACCACGTGGCGAGCGCGGTGCTGTACATGGCGAGCCTGCCGCT
>DASPUW010000008.1:0-10338 GCA_035622675.1 Burkholderiales bacterium
CCAGCGCGCATTCGAGACCTCCTGGTCTGAGGGTTAGGCAGCGCGGCGATTGCCGCGCGAGTGCCCCCACCGCCTTTCAGACCTCGAGCAGCCGAAGTTGCTCCCGGCGATCGCTGCAATGGCGCATGGCGGCGACAGCTGGAAGCCCGACCAACGATCCGCTGCTCAGTGTTCCGATGGGGGTGTCGCCGCACTCGCTGGCTTTGTCCCCTCGGCCCAGCCGGACGACTGGCGCACGATGAGCTGTGGCTGCGCCAGATAACGCAGCGGCGGGCTCCCGGGCTCTCGCAGACGCGTTAGAAGGAGATCCGCTGCCGACGCGCCGAGGCGGGCCGGATTCACGCTGACGGTGGTGAGCGGCGGGTTCGAGTGCGCGCCGTCGGCTATACCATCGAAGCCGACGATCGAAAAGTCGCTTCCCGCCCGCAGTCCTTGCTCGCCCAGCTCGCTCAGAGCGCCGAACGCCACGATGTCGTTGTAGCAGATGGCGGCGGTGGGGCGGTTGCGCAGCGCGAGCGCGGCGCGGACGCCGGCGCGCCCGCCCTCGCGCGTGGGCGGAATGTCGATCAGCCACTCGTCCTCGACCGCAAGCACGTGCTCGCCCATGGCCCGCGCAAAGCCGCGGCGGCGCAGCTCGTAGACTGGCCCCCCTCCCACGCGTCCAAGGAACGCGATGCGGCGATGACCGCGCTCGGCGAGGTGCTTCGTCGCCGCATACGTCCCAGCTTCGTTGTCTGAGCCCGCGAAGTCGAGACCCTCGTCGCCCACCGGGCGCACCACGATCAGCACCGGGATACGCCACCACAGAATCCGCTGCAGCAGCTCCTCCGGGGTACCGAACGCAGGGCACAAGATCAGGCCAGCAGCCTGATGCTCTCGCATCGAAGCGAGCACTCGCTGCTGCGTGGCCAGGTCCTCTCCCGTGTGAGCCATGAGCGTCACGTACCCGTGCTCGGCGAGGCTGCGCTCCAGACCCACCAGCAGCTCGGCGAAGAACGGATTGGTGAGGTCGTTGATGACGGTCCCGATCGTGTTCGATGCCTGCCGCCTGAGGTCGGCCGCCCCCCGGTTGTAAACGTAGCCGAGCGCATCGGCCGCCTCGCGCACCCGGGACGCAGTATCCGCTTTGATCGACGGGCTGCCCTGCAGAACCAGGGAGACCGTCGATTTGGATACGTCCGCCGCCCGAGCTATATCTGTGATGGTTGGGCGGCTTCCGCGGGGGCTCGGGGGAGATCGTGCTGGCATGGGCCGCGTTATTTGACAGAGACCATGAATTTAAGCATATTAGACGAAGTTGGAACGTTCCAATGACTTTTGGAACGTTCGAACGCTCCTCATTGGAGCATGAGATAGCAGGCTCCAGCAAGCACAGGGAGGAAGGAAGATGCCACAGCTGCGCTGGGGCCTGATCGGTGCCAGCACCATCGCGCGGGAATGGGTCCTCGACGCAATCCGGGCCCAGCCGGGGAACGAGGTTTCCGCCGTCCTCAGCACCGACGAGGGGCGCGGCGCCGATTTCGCCCGCGCTCACGGTATCGCTTCCAGCTATACCGAGCTCGCCCGCTTGCTGAGCGACCCGGCTATCGATGCCGTGTATGTCAGCACGACCAACGAGCTACACAAGCCGCAAGTGTTGGCGGCGGCAGCAGCGCACAAGCACGTCCTGTGTGAGAAGCCGCTCGCGCTTACGTTGGCCGATGCCCGCGGGATGGTGGCCGCCTGCGCCCAGGCCGGCGTCGTGCTGGCGACCAACCATCACCTCCGCAACGCCGCGACACACCGCAAGATCCGGGAGCTCATCCGTTCCGGCGCGATCGGCAAGCCGCTCTTCGCCCGCGTCTTTCACGCCGTCTTCCTGCCGCCGCATCTGCAGGGGTGGCGGCTGAACAAGCCCGCGGCCGGCGGCGGCGTGATCCTCGACATCACCTGCCACGACGCCGACACCCTGCGCTTCTTGCTCGATGCCGAGCCCGTCGATGCGGTGGGGCTTGGGCAGCAGGGCGCACTTGCTTCGCACGGGCTCGAGGACGGTGTGATGGCCATCCTGCGTTTCGACAATGGTGTGCTCGCCCAGCTGCACGACGCCTTCACCGTGAAATATGCGGGCACGGGCCTCGAGGTGCACGGCAGCGAGGGCTCGATCGTCGCGAAGGACGTCATGACCCAGCGCCCGATTGGCGAGCTCGTGTTGCGCAATGCGAGCGGTGAAACCGCGGTCGTGGTCGAGCACGAGAACCTTTATGTCCGGGCGCTGCGCGCGTTCAACGCCGCAGTTTCCGGGCAGGGGCAGCCGTCCGCCACCGGTGAGGACGGCGTGAAATCGCTCGCGGTCGCGCTGGCGGTCCAAGAGGCCGCCCGGACCGGCCGCAGCGTCTCGGTTCGATATCAATAAGGGATCCGCGACACCCGATGAGCAAGGTCGTTTCTTCCGCGCAGGCCGCCGCGCTGATCAACGACGGCGACGTGCTTACGGTCAGCTCCTCGAGCGGCCTGGGATGTCCCGACGCCACCCTGGCGGCCATCGGAGCGCGCTTCGTGCGGGAGGGCCATCCGCGCGATCTCACCGCGCTGCATCCGATCGCCGCCGGAGACATGTACGGCATCCGCGGCATGGATCACCTGGCGCAGCCGGGGCTGTTGAAGAAGGTGCTCGCGGGTTCGTACCCGAGCGGCCCTTCCTCGTTGCCGATGCCGGACATCTGGCGCCTCATCGTCGAGGATCGGGTCGCGGCGTACAACGTCCCGAGCGGCATCCTGTTCGACATGCACCGCGACGCCGCCGCGAAGCGGCCCGGCGTGCTGACCAAGGTCGGGCTCGGCACGTTCGTCGATCCGCAGCAGCAGGGCTGCGCGATGAACGCGCGCGCCGCATCAGAGCCTGTGGTGAGCAGAGTCCGTTTCGCCGACGACGACTGGCTTTTCTTTCCCGCGTTGCAGCCGCGTGTAGCGATCATCCGTGCCACCACGGCCGACGAGCGCGGAAACCTGTCCTATGAGCACGAGGGCGCCTTCCTGGGTGCGTTCGACCAGGCGTTGGCGGCGCGCAACAGCGGGGGCGTCGTCATCGCGCAGGTGAAACGCGTCGTCCGCGCGGGCTCGATCCCGCCGCAGCGCGTGCACGTCCCCGGCGTACTGGTCGATCACGTGGTGGTCGATGCCGAGCAGAAGCAGACCACGCAGACCGACTACGATCCGGCCATCAGCGGCGAGATCTCCCGCCCCGAGGACAGTTTCGAACTGCAGCAGTGGGGACCGGAGAAAGTGATCGCGCGGCGCGCCGCGCTCGAGCTGTGGAACGGCGCGACTGCGAACCTCGGTTTCGGCATCTCCTCCAACGTCCCGCGCATCCTGGTCGAAGAGAAGCTGCACGGCCAGGTCACCTGGGTCATCGAGCAGGGCGCGGTGGGCGGCGTGCCGCTTCTGGGTTTCGCCTTCGGCTGCGCCGCCAACGCGGATGCGATCGTTCCCTCTCCCAATCAGTTCGCGTATTTTCAGGGGGGAGGGTTCGATATCGCGCTGCTCTCTTTCCTGCAGATCGACAGCCAAGGCAACGTGAACGTGTCGAAGCTCGGCGCGCGCCCCTACCTTACGGCCGGTTGTGGCGGCTTCGTGGACATCACCACGCACGCGCGGCGCCTCGTGTTTTCCGGGTTCTTCACGGCGGGCGCGAAACTGGAGGCGGGTGGCGGACAGCTCAAGATCGTGAGCGAAGGCAAGAGCCGCAAGCTGGTGAGCGCGGTGGAGCACGTCACCTTCAGCGGGCAGATGGCGCGAGAGCGCGGGCAACGCGTCATCTACGTCACCGAGCGCTGCGTCCTGAGCCTCGACGCGGAGGGAATTACGGTGTGCGAGATCGCTCCTGGAGTCGATGTGCAGCGCGATGTCATCGCGCAGAGCGATGTTCCATTGCGGGTGGCGCGCGACCTCAAGGTCATGGACCCGGCTCTGTTCCGCGATGCGCCGCTCGTGCTCAAGCTGCCGGAGAAGCCGCGTGACTGAACACGTACTGCTCGCCATCGATGGTGCGGTCGCGACCGTCACGTTGAACCGGCCCGAGAAGCTCAACGCGTTGACCATGGATATGATCGACGCGCTCTCGGGTGTCGCGATGCAGCTCGACGCGGATCGCGCGGTGCGTTGCGTGATCCTGACTGGAGCCGGCGAGCGCGCCTTCTGCGTCGGGGCGGACATCAACGCCTGGTCGGTGCTCGAGGCGCTGGACATGTGGCGCATGTGGACGAAGCGCGGCCATCAGGTGTTCGAGCAGTGGGCGCAGCTGCGCCAGCCTGTCATCGCTGCGATCAACGGCCACGCGCTGGGCGGCGGCCTCGAGCTCGCAGCGGCGGCGGATCTGCGCGTAGCAAGCGCGGACGTGCAGTTCGGTCTGCCGGAAGCATCGATCGCCACCGTTCCGGGCTGGTCGGGGACACAGCGGCTCACCGGCATGCTCGGCCCCTCGCGCGTGAAGTACCTCGCGCTCACCGGGCGGCGGTTGTCTGCGGACGAGGCGTGGCGAACTGGACTCGTGCAGGAAGTGGCAGGCGAGGAGGGCGTGATGGCTGCGGCACTGCGGCTCGCACATGACATTTCTTCCATGGCGCCGGTTTCCGTGCAGCTTGTGAAGCAGCTCATCAACGCTGCGAGCGGCGCAGGGGTGGCTTCGGCCCTCGAAGGGATGGCGGGCGCGCTGGCCGGCAGCACGCAGGACGCGCGCGAAGGGCTCGCGAGCTTCCGCGAGCGGCGCCCGCCGCGCTACCAGGGCAGCTGACAAGAGTAGAGTCGAGCATATCCCGTTTCCTCCCCCGCTTGCGGGGGAGGGTCAGGGTGGGGTTGTCTTAAACGTGAGAGGAGGAGTGCGATGCGCAGCAAGACCATAGCCGCTGTCGCGGCGGCAGCGTTGGGCGCGGCAAGCATGACGGCAGGTGCACAGCAGGTCGTGGAAGTCGTCCACTGGTGGACGTCCGGCGGCGAGGCGGCTGCCCTGAATGTGCTCAAGGAAGACATGCAGAAGCGCGGCTACGGCTGGAAAGACAGCCCCGTCGCTGGCGGCGGTGGCGATCAGGCGCGTACCGTCCTGCGCGCTCGCGTCGCAGCGGGCAATCCGCCGGAAGCCATGCAGATGCTCGGCTTCATCATCACCGACTATGCCGAGGAAGGCCTGCTCGGTGACCTGACTCCGGTGGCCACGAAGGAAGGGTGGGCGAACGTAGTGCCCGCGCCGCTGCAGAAGTTCGACCAGTACAAGGGCCACTGGGTGGCTGCTCCCGTCAACATCCACCGAACCAACTGGATCTGGGCCAACAAGAAGATCTTCGACGAGCTGAAGATCGCTCCACCGAAGACCTTCGATGACCTCATGGCCGCCGCCGAGAAGATCCGCAAAGCGGGCTACATCCCGCTCGCGCACGGCGGTCAGCCGTGGCAGGACGCGACGATCTTCGACAGCGCCGTGATGTCCGCGGGCGGCCCCGATTTCTACCGCAAGGCCCTCATCGAGCTCGATCCCGCCGCGCTCGGCAGCAAGACCATGGAGAAAGCGTTCGAGCAGATGATGAAGCTGCGCGGTCTGGTCGATCCCAACTTCCCCGGCCGCGACTGGAATCTGGCGACCGCCATGGTGATCAACGGCAAGGCCGGCATGCAGATCATGGGCGACTGGGCCAAGGGCGAGTTCATCAAGGCGGGCAAGAAGCCGAACGTGGACTTCCTGTGCTTCCAGTACCCGGGCACCGAAGGCGACTTCTCGTTCAACTCGGACGCCTTCGCGATGTTCAAGGTCGGCAAGTCGCAGGAAGCTGCGCAGCTCGCGCTCGCGAGCGCGATCATGGACAAGAACTTCCAGGAGCAGTTCAATCTGAAGAAAGGCTCGATCCCGGCGCGCATGGACATCGCCGACACCAACTTCGACGCGTGTGGCAAGAAGTCGATGGCGGACCTGAAGATCGCGCTGAAGAACAACGCCATGGTCGGCAGCTTCGCGCACGGCCACGCTGTGCCGGAATCGATCAAGGGTGCGATGATCGACGTGGTGACGAAGTTCTTCAACTCGGGCAAGAATCCGTCCGAGGCGACCAAGCAGCTCGTTGCGGCGGTGGCGGCGTCGAAGTAGCTAAGTATTTCTCCCCTCCTTTCCAAGGAGGGGTGGCGCCGACGGCGACGGGGTGGTTATCTCCAAGAAGTAGGTAGGAGGAGCGATGCAAACGAGCACCGCCACGGCGCCAGTGACCTGGAGCGCCGCGAGCCGCTGGCTGCAGCGCAGCCTGCCGAAGCTCGTGCTCTCTCCAACTCTCATCGTTTCGCTCGTGTTCGTGTACGGCTTCATCCTGTGGACCGCGTACGTGTCGCTCACGCCGTCGAAGGGATACGTGATCCACGAGCTGGTCGGGTTCTTCCAATACGTGCGGGTCTGGAATCATCCGCGCTGGCAGGTCGCGATACACAACCTGGCGGTGTTCGGCGTGCTGTACATCGCGCTGTGCATGGCGCTCGGACTGCTGATCGCGATCCTGCTCGATCAGCGCATCCGGCAGGAAGGGACGCTGCGCGCCATCTATCTGTATCCCCTCGCGCTGTCGTTCATCGTCACCGGCACCGCCTGGAAGTGGATGCTCAACCCGGGTCTGGGGATCGAAAAGCTGGTGCAAGGCTGGGGGTTCCCCGATTTCAAGTTCGACTGGATCGTGAGCGAGGAAATGGCGATCTACTGCGTCGTCATCGCGGGCGTCTGGCAGGCGACTGGTTTCGTGATGGCCATGTTCCTGGCCGGGTTGCGCGGCATCGATCAGGACTTGCTCAAGGCCGCCTCGCTCGACGGTGCGTCGTTGCCCCGGATCTATTGGCGCGTCGTGATCCCGCAGCTGCGTCCGGTATTCATGGGTGCGCTCATCATCCTCGCGCACCTGGCGATCAAGAGTTACGAGCTGGTGGTGGCGCTCACCGGCGGCGGTCCGGGTTACGCGACGGAGCTGCCCTCGACCTTCATGTACGCGCACACGTTCACCCGCAACCAGCTCGGGATGGGCGCGGCCAGCGCCGTGATGATGCTGCTCACCATTGTGGCGATCATGGTGCCGTACCTGTATTCCGAAATGCGCGGCGCGCGCCGGCATTCGCACTGACTCCAAATGCATAACCACCCCGTCACCTACGGTGCCACCCCTCCTTGACAAGGAGGGGAGAAGAAACCTAAAGACGATGGCTCAGGAATGGGATTCGCCGCAGATGGTGAAGGGCAGCCGCGCCCGCGGCGCCCGCTTCGTGATCTACGGCCTGCTATTGTTCTTCGCCGCGATCTACGTGCTCCCGCTGATCGTGATGCTGCTCACCTCGCTCAAGCCGCTGCCGGAGATCTACTCGGGCAGCATCATCGCGCTTCCGCACGAGTGGACGGTCAAGCCGTGGATCGATGCGTGGGGTGAGACCTGCGTGGGCTTGAGCTGCCACGGCATCAAAGGCTACTTCTGGAACTCGACCAAGATGACGGTGGCGGCCGTGATCATCTCCACCGCCATCGGCATGCTCAACGGCTATGTTCTGACCAAGTGGCGCTTCAGGGGTGCCGACCTGCTGTTCGGCTTGATCCTGTTCGGCTGCTTCATCCCGTTCCAGATCGTGCTGATCCCGATGGCGACCTTGCTCGGAAAGCTCGGCATCGCGTCTTCGACGCCGGGCCTGGTGCTGGTCCACGTGGTCTACGGACTCGCGTTCACGACGCTCTACTTCCGCAACTATTACGTGGCGTTCCCCGACGAGCTGATCCGCGCGGCGATGATCGACGGGGCCAAATTCTTCGACATCTTCTTCCGTATCCTGGTCCCAAACTCCGCGCCGATCGTCGTGGTGACGGTGATCTGGCAGTTCACCAACATCTGGAACGATTTCCTGTTCGGCGCATCGTTCTCGACCGGCGAGAGCGCGCCGATGACGGTGGCGCTGAACAACGTCGTGAACACTTCGACCGGAGAGCGCGAGTACAACGTGCACATGGCGGCGGCAGTCATCGCCGCCCTGCCGACGCTGCTCGTCTACATCGTCGGCGGCCGCTATTTCGTGCGCGGACTCATGACCGGCTCGGTGAAAGGCTGAGGGGAATACGAGATGGCTTCACTCGAGTTGCTCGATATCCGCAAGCGCTACGGCGAGCTCGACATCTTGAAAGGCATCGACATCGCAGTGGACGCTGGCGAGTTTCTCGTGCTGGTCGGCCCCTCGGGCTGCGGCAAGTCGACCCTGCTCAACATGATCGCCGGACTAGATACCGTGTCCGAGGGCGAGATACGCATCGGTGGCCGGCGCGTCAACGATCTGCACCCGAGCGAGCGCGACATCGCGATGGTGTTCCAGTCCTACGCGCTGTATCCCAACATGTCGGTGCGCGAGAACATCGCTTTCGGCATGGAGATGCGCAAGGTGCCGAAACCTGAGCGCGAGCAGGCGGTGCAGGAAGTGGCGAAGACCTTGCAGATCGATCATCTGCTCGACCGCCGTCCGGCGCAGCTCTCCGGCGGGCAGCGGCAGCGCGTGGCGATGGGGCGGGCGCTGGTGCGCAAGCCGCGCATCTTCCTGTTCGACGAGCCGCTGTCCAACCTCGATGCGCAGTTGCGCGTAGACATGCGCACCGAGATCAAGAGGCTGCATCAGCGGCTGAGCGCTACCATCGTCTATGTCACTCACGACCAGATCGAGGCGATGACCCTGGCGACGCGCATCGCGGTCATGCGCGCGGGCGAGCTGCTGCAGCTCGGCTCGCCGGCCGAGATCTACAATCGGCCGGCCAATACCTTCGTTGCAGGGTTCATGGGATCGCCGCGCATGAACCTGATCCCGAGCGTGCTCAAGAGCGACGCCAACGGGATGCACCTGGAGATCGCTGTCGACGGCGCGGACCCCGCCCGCATCTCGCTGCGGCAGGTTCCCGATGCTGCTCGCTCGTACCTCGGCCGCGAAATCACCGCGGGGCTGCGGCCCGAAGCGATCAGCGACAAGCTCGACACGAGCGGCGTCGACGGCCGCCCGGTCATCGAGGCGCTGGTCGAAGTGACCGAACCCACCGGTCCCGACACGCTGGCTGTGCTGATGGTCGGCGGGCGCGAGGTCACCGCGCGCCTGCAGCCCGACAGCGCGCTCAAAGCAGGTCAGCGCGGCCGCTTCGCCATCGACTTGAGCAAGCTGGTCTGGTTCGATCCGGCGAGTGGCGCGCGAGTCGCGTGATGGAGTGCGACGTTGCCATCATCGGCTCGGGCGTCGGCGGCGGCTGCGTCGCGTTGAGTCTGGCGGGCACCGGCGCACGTGTCTTGATTCTGGAGCGCGGCCAGCGCCTGCCGCGCGAGCCGCAGAACTGGGACCCCGAGGCCGTCTTCGTCGAAAACCGCTATCGCACCACGGAAACGTGGTACGACGGCGCGGGCAATCCCTTCCGCCCCGGACAGTTCTACTACGTGGGCGGCCACACCAAGGTCTACGGCACGGCGATGTTCCGCTTCCGTGAGCGTGATTTCGACGGCGTCGAACACGCGGAAGGATCGAGTGCGCCGTGGCCCGTCCGCTATGCGGAGCTCGAGCCCTGGTACGCGCAGGCCGAGCGCGTGTTCGGTGTTCACGGGAAAGCGGGTGATGATCCCACCGAGCCGTTCCGCTCGGGGCCTTTCCCGCATCCGCCGATTCCGCATGAGCAGATCATCGGCAAGGTCTTCGACCGGATGCGTGCGCTCGGTCTGCATCCAGCGCACATGCCGGCGGCAATCGACTTTCATGCGGGGGGCACCTGCATCCGCTGCGGTACCTGCGACGCCTTTCCGTGCAAGATCGGCGCGAAGGGCGACGCCGAGACCCGCCTGATCGAGCCCTCGCTCAAGCACACGAACGTCAAGTTGCAGACCGGAAGCCTGGTCACGCACCTGCTGACCGATGATCGCGGCAAGCGCATCGTGGCGGCCGAAGTCGACCACGGCGGCGAGAAACTGACGATCAAGGCCCGGCTGTTCGTGCTTTCAGCGGGTGCGATCAACAGCGCCGCAATGCTGCTCCGTTCCGCCGACTCGAAAAATCCGGCCGGCCTCGCCAACTCGTCCGGTCTGGTCGGACGCTACTACATGAACCACAACTGCACGGCCATCATGGCCGTGACGCCATGGCGGCAGAACCACACGCGCTATCCCAAGACGCTCACGCTGAACGACTACTACTTCGGCGGGAACGCGAGCGACAAACCGCTCGGCAATCTGCAGTTGCTCGGCAAGATCGAGGAGCCGATGCTGCGCGGTGCGCTGCCGAACGTGCCGAGATGGTCGCGCGCGTGGCTCGCCCGCCACAGCGTCGACTGGTACGTGATGTCCG
>DASPUW010000009.1:0-8839 GCA_035622675.1 Burkholderiales bacterium
CGTGATGATGGGCTACGGACACGCCCCCGAGCACGCCGCGCTGTACTGCGAAGAGCTCGGCGTGCTGATTTCGGGCGACATGGTGCTCCCCAAGATCAGCACCAACGTCTCGGTGTGGGCGTCCGAGCCGGAAGGCGATCCGCTCGCCCTGTTTCTGCGCTCCGTGGAGCACTACGCGACCTTGCCGCGCGAGACTCTGGTGCTGCCATCGCACGGCCTGCCCTTCTACGGTCTGCGCCTGCGGGCCGCCGCGCTCCACGAGCACCATCGGCTGCGCCTGGACGAAGTGCTGGTCGCCTGCCAGCATCCCGTCAGCGCGGCCGACGTCGTGCCTGTGCTGTTCCGCCGCCAGCTCGACAACCATCAGATCGTATTCGCCATGGGCGAAGCCATCGCCCACCTGAACCATCTGCTGTACCAGCGCAGCGTGGTGCGCGAGGCGGGCGCGGACGGCGTGCTGCGATTCAGAAAGACCCGTTAGCGCCGCGGCTGCGAACGGAAATCCGATCATGGCGACTCCCAGCGACACTGGACCGCAGCCGCAGGCGCCCGACCTGCAGCAGATCACCCAGTCGTTCGCACAGATCGCGGAGCGCAGTCAGAAGCTCGTCAACGAGTATCTGGAGCGACAGCGCGAGGGCAAGACGCCTGCGGTCAGCGATGATCTCGGGCTCACCCACGCGTTCATGGATCTGGGCGCGGCCTTGCTGGCCAATCCCTGGAAGCTGGCGGAAGTCCAGATGCAGATGTGGCAGGACTACTTCCGCCTGTGGCAGGGGGCGATGCAGCGCTTCCTCGGCGAGCAGGCGGCACCGGTGGCGGAGCCGGCCAAGTCCGACACGCGCTTCAAGAGCGAGGTGTGGGAGAACAACTTCGTGTTCGACTACATCAAGCAGTCTTACCTGATCGCGTCGCAGAACATCCAGAGGATGGTGGCCGACGTCCAGGGGCTGGACGCGCAGACCGCACGCAAGGTGCGCTTCTTCACGCGCCAGTTCGTCGATGCGCTGGCGCCGACCAACTTCGTGTTCACCAATCCGGACGTACTCAAGGCGACGGTCGAAACCGGCGGCAAGAACTTGGTCGACGGGCTGCAGAACCTGCTTGGCGATCTCGAGCGCGGCGGCGGCCAGCTGGCCATCAGCATGACGGACTACAAAGCCTTCAAGCTGGGCGAGAACGTGGCCACCACTCCGGGGAAGGTGGTGTTCCAGAACAACCTGATGCAGCTCATCCAGTACACCCCGTCCACCGCTGAGGTGTGGCGCACGCCGCTTTTGATCGTTCCCCCCTGGATCAACAAGTACTACATCCTCGATCTGCGCGAAAAGAATTCGTTCATCCGGTGGGCCGTGGCCCAGGGGCACACGGTGTTCGTCGTTTCGTGGGTGAACCCCGATGAGCGCTTTGCGCACAAGACTTTCGACGACTACATGCTGGAAGGTCCGCTCGCCGCGCTCGATGCGATCGAGCAGGCCACGGGCGAGCACGAGGCCAATGTCATCGGCTATTGCCTGGGAGGAACGCTGCTGGCCGCAACGCTGGCGTGGCTCGCCGCCGCAGGCGAGCGTCGCGTGAAGAGCGCGACGTTCTTCACGGCTTTGATCGACTTCACCGAGCCGGGGGAGCTCGGCGTGTTCGTGGACGAGACCACGCTCGCGAGCCTCGAGAAGAAGATGCAGGAGCGCGGCTATCTCGAGGGCGCAGAGATGGCCAACACCTTCAATCTGCTGCGTGCCAACGACCTGATCTGGTCCTTCGTGGTCAACAACTACCTGCTGGGCAAGGACCCGTTCCCGTTCGACCTGCTGTACTGGAACTCGGACGCCACGCGCATGCCAGCGAAGATGCACACGTTCTACTTGCGCAGGATGTACATCGAGAACCTGCTGGCCAGGCCGGGCGGGATCAGCCTCGCCGGCCGGCCGATCGACGTCGCGAAAATCACCACACCGGCCTGCTTCGTCTCGACCCTCGAGGACCACATCGCGCCCTGGAAGAGCACCTACACGGGCGCGCGCTTGCTCGCCGGACCGGTGAAGTTTTTGCTGGCTGGATCGGGCCACATCGCCGGGGTGGTCAACCCACCGGCTGCACACAAGTACTGCCACTGGACCAATACCGAGCTGCCCGCGTCGGCAGATGAGTGGCTTGCCGGCGCGCAGCGCGACGAGGGGTCGTGGTGGCCGGAGTGGAATGGGTGGGTTAGGAGCTTCGGCGGTGACAAGGTGCCTGCGCGCACGCCAGGCGACGGCAAGCTCGCGGCAATCGAGGATGCGCCGGGTTCCTATGTCAAGCTGCGTCTGGATGCGAGTGGCACGGCGGCGGATCCGCCGGTGAGCGATCTAAAGCCGGCTGCGGCCTCTGCCGTGAGCGCCGACCACCCGGCACGCCAGCGCGCAGCCCGGCCGAAAAACTAGCAGTTATCTCAGAGTGCGGCGGAACTCGCGCAGGTAGGTCAGTCCCTGGATCGCCCGGCTGCCGTACCAGGAGGTCATGGACCCGTCGACCAGCGCCACCCGGGTCCGGCTGTGCGCCGGCAGCAGATCGAGAATTTCGAGGCGGTGACGGTCGCGGAAACTGTAGGGCTCGCTCGATAGCAGCACGACGTCCTCCTCCTGCAGCAGCCCGGGGGTAGGCTCGAACGCGGGATAGCGTGCCTCGCTCTTGATCTCGCAGGTGTCCCACCCCACGGTCGCGAGCATGCGAGAGATGTAAGTATCGCGGGCCACCGTCATCCAAGGCGACTTCCAGATGAGGTAGAGAACGCGCTGGCGTGCCCAGGCAGCGGCAGCCGCGATCGTCTGCTCGTACGCCGCCTCGAAACGCCGGCACAGCTCTTCTGCCTGCTCCTCGCGCGAGAAGATGCCGCCCAACAAACGGTACAGTGCCAGGTTGTCGCGAGGCTGCACAGGATGCGTTACGACCACGTTCGGTACGAATGCAGCGAGCTCGGCCACAGTCGTGCGCGGGTTCTCGTCGACGTTGACGATCAGGTGCGTAGGCGTGAGGCGCTTAATCCGGCCCGTATCGATCGCCTTCGTGCCACCCACTTTGGGGACGCGCTTGACCCGATCCTTGGGATGAATACAGAAGCCGGTACGACCCACCACCCGAGCGCCCAGCCCGAGCTCGAACAGCAGCTCGGTGATGCTCGGCACCAGGCATACGATGCGTGCCTGCGCGCCGGCAACCTCATGACGGGCTCCGATCGCGTCGATCAGCCCGTGGTCGTTGACGGATGGAAGAGCCATACGCGACGATTTTAGTGCCCGTCGGCGAAGCCCGCTAGCGGCGTCGTGCGACTTTCGAGCGCGCGCTCGACCGCGACCTTTTATCGTCGGACGAGATAGCGCGGAGCCGCGCAGCCGGCGGGCTCGCACCGGCCACGAAGGGCGAAGCCGACAGCGGCAGCGAGCTCTCTTTCAGAAACCCGAGTATGAAACTGGACTTGGTGTGCCGCACTCCCGGGATCCGGTAAAGGCGCTCGCGCAGGACTCGTTCATAGTCGCGCGTGTCGCGCACCACGATGCGGATGTGGTAGTCGTAATCCCCCGAAACCAGGTAAGCCTCGAGCACCTCCGGGATCTCCCGCAGCGCTTTGCCGAATTGCTCCAGGGTTTCCTCGTGGTGATTCTCCAGGGTCACCTGCACAATCACGGTCTCGCTGAAGCCGATGGCCGCCGGGTCGAGGCGCACAGTGTAGCCCTGGATCACGCCGTCGCTTTCCATCTTCTTGATGCGCGTCCAGCACGGCGTGCTCGACAGGCCGACGCGCGAGCTGATGTGCTGAAGGCTGGCGCGCGCGTCCTCCTGCAGCACGGCGAGAATGGCCAAGTCGAACTTGTCCAAGGGCACGATCGAGAGGTCTTAGATATATTTTCCAAGCCACTTTATCACAACAGGAAGAAATTCTGCTGTTGGCCAGTCTGGATAGAAAACTCAGTCACCTTTTCCCTCTCATTCGGCTTAACATGCTCCACTGAGGCCGGGTGCGCCCGTGCGCTGCCGTCAGGACACCGGCTCAACCAAAGACTCTGCATCGCATCCTGGAGGAGCGAGACATGCAAGCAGTGAGCTTGGACGACAAGTACCTGTCGGATACCGGTCGGGTTTATCTCACCGGCATCCAAGCGCTGATTCGGCTGGCGCTGGTGCAGCGCCGGCGCGACCTGGCTGCGGGTCTCAACACTGCCGGCTTCGTTTCAGGCTATCGCGGCTCGCCGCTCGGCGGGCTCGACCAAGCTCTGTGGAAGGCGCGCGAGCATCTGGCCGCGCACCACGTCAAGTTTCAACCCGGTCTCAACGAAGAGCTTGCCGCCACAGCGGTGTGGGGGACGCAGCAGGTGCGGCTGCTCGGTGAATCCAGCTACGACGGCGTGTTCGCGATGTGGTACGGCAAGGGGCCCGGCGTGGACCGTTGCGGCGATGTTTTCAAGCACATGAACTTTGCCGGAACCGCGCGTCACGGCGGCGTACTGCTAGTCGCCGGCGACGACCATGCAGCCTACTCCTCGACGCTGCCGCATCAGAGCGATCACCTGTTCTCGGCATCGATGATCCCGGTGCTGTATCCGTGCAACGTGCAGGAATACCTCGACCTCGGCCTGCACGGCTGGGCGATGTCCCGCTTCTCCGGTTGCGCGGTGGGGTTCAAGGCGCTGGCCGACACGGTGGAGTCGTCAGCTTCGGTCGACGCTAATCCGTTCCGTGTCGAAGTCGTTCCGCCGCAGGACTTTGTCATGCCCGAGGGCGGTCTCAACTGCCGGCCGCTGCAGGACCCGATCGGCGTGCAGGCGCGCAAGCAGGAAGCGCTGATGCAGGACTACAAGATCTACGCGGCGCTCGCCTATGCGCGCGCGAACAAGCTCAACCGTACGATGATCGAGTCGCGCAACGCGCGGCTGGGCATCATCGCGTCGGGCAAGTCGTACATGGATGTGCTCGAGGCGTTGGAAGAGCTGGGCATCACCGAGGCCAACGCAGCGGAGATCGGCATCCGTGTCTTCAAGGTGTCTATGCCCTGGCCGCTCGAGCCGGACAGTGTGCGCGAGTTCGCCAAGGGTCTGGACGAGATCCTGGTGGTCGAGGAGAAGCGCCAGATCGTGGAGTACCAGCTCAAGGAGCAGCTGTACAACTGGCGTGCCGACGTCCGTCCGCGGGTGATCGGCAAGTTCGACGAGAAGGGAGAATGGGTCGCGCCGCACGGGGAATGGCTGCTGCCGCCCAAGGCCGATTTCTCGGTTGCCCAGATCGCGCGCGTCATCGCCATGCGCGTCGCGCGCTTCCACGCAAGCGATCTGATCAAGGCGCGCCTCACCTTCCTCGAGGCAAAGGAAGCCGTCCTCAAGAAGGCGGTAAGCACGCCTGCACGCCCCGCCTACTACTGCTCCGGCTGCCCGCACAACACCTCGACCCGCGTGCCCGAGGGCAGCTTGGCCCTGGCCGGAATCGGCTGCCACGTGATGGCCATGTCGATCTATCCCGAGCGCACCAAGGCCACGACGCACATGGGCGGAGAAGGCGCGCCCTGGATCGGCGAGGCGCCGTTCTCCAAGCTCAAGCACGTGTTCGCCAATCTCGGCGACGGCACCTATTTCCACTCGGGTTCCCTTGCGATCCGCGCCGCCATCGCCGCCAACGTCAACATCACCTACAAGATCCTGTACAACGACGCGGTAGCGATGACCGGCGGCCAGCCGGTCGACGGCGTCATCTCCGTGCCGATGATCGCGCAGCAGATGGCGGCTGAGGGCGTCAAGCGGATTGCACTGGTAAGCGAAGACGTGACGCGCTATGCGGATCGCTCCGGGCTGCCCGACATCGTCACGGTGCATGACCGAAAGGAAATGGAGACGCTGCAGACACAGCTTCGCGACCACCCGGGTGTATCGGTGCTCATCTACGATCAGACCTGCGCGGCGGAGAAACGGCGCCGGCGCAAGGTGGGCGAGTATCCGAAGGCGACGCAGCGCGTCTTCATCAACGAAGCGGTGTGTGAGGGCTGCGGGGACTGCGGTGTGCAGTCGAACTGCACCTCGATCCTGCCGGTCGAGACCGAGTTCGGCCGCAAGCGCGCGATCGATCAATCGTCCTGCAACCAGGACTACTCCTGCATCAAGGGGTTCTGCCCGAGCTTCGTGAGCGTGGAGGGCGGCATGCCGCGCAAGGCGCGAGCGAGCGAAGCTCCGGCCGCGGCGGCGTTCGAGCTGCCCGAGCCCGCCGCACGTGAGCTGGAAGACGCGCCCTACAACATCTTGATCACCGGTATCGGCGGCACCGGGGTGATCACGATCGGGGCGCTGGTCGGCATGGCGGCGCACCTCGAGGGGAAAGGGATCTCGGCGCTGGACATGACGGGCATGTCGCAGAAAAACGGTGCGGTCACCTCCCACGTGCGCATCGCGCGCTGGCCCGAAGACATCCGGGCGCAGTGCATCGCCACCGGCGAAGCCGACTTGATCCTCGGCTGCGACATGCTCACGGCTGGGGCGCACGAAGCCATCTCGAAGACGCGGCCCGGGCGTACGGTGGCGATCATCAACACGCACGAGCAGCCGCCCGGTCCATTCGCCCGGGAACCGGATTGGCAGTTTCCCGCCGAGGAGATCAGAGCGCTGATCGACGAGTCTGTCGGCGGCCAATCGCATTACCTGAACGCCACGCGGCTGGCGACCGCGCTGATGGGAGATTCGATCGCAACCAATCTGTTCATGCTGGGCTACGCCTATCAAAAGGGACTGGTGCCGCTGCAGGAAGCGTCGATCCTCCGCGCGATCGAGCTGAATGGCGTCGCGGTCGAGGCCAACCGGCAAGCCTTCCGCTGGGGACGGCGGGCGGCGGCGAATCTGGACGAGGTCGAGAAGGCCGCGCTACCGGCTCGGCCCATTGTCTTCCAGCTCCCGCAGAGCGTGGACGCGCTGGTCGGGCGGCGCGTTGCGTTCCTCACCGACTATCAGAACGCCCGTTACGCCCGCCGCTATCAGGATCTGGTCGATCAGGTGCGGCGGGCAGAAGCGGGCCTCGGCGGCGGGGATGCGCTGACGCGAGCGGTAGCCAAGTCGCTGTTCAAGCTCATGGCCTACAAAGACGAATACGAGGTAGCCCGCCTGTACACCAACGGCGACTTCGAACGCGGGCTCAAGCAGGCGTTCGAAGGGAACTTCACGCTCAAATTCCATCTGGCGCCGCCGCTGTGGAGCAAGCGGGACGCGCGTGGCCAGCCGATCAAGGCGACCTACGGTTCCTGGATGTGGTACGCATTCAAGATTCTCGCCCGCCTGAAGTTCTTGCGCGGAACGGTGTTGGACGTGTTCGGCAACACCGAAGAGCGTCGAACGGAACGCGAGCTCATCGAGGCGTACCGCGCGTCGATCCTGGGCCTGGCCAAGAGACTCAGCGCCGACAACCTCGCGTTGGCGATCGAGCTCGCGAACCTGCCGGAGCAGATCCGGGGCTTTGGTCACGTCAAGGATGCGGCCATGCAAAAGGTCAGGGCGCGCTGGCGCCAGATCGAGCAGGCGCTCGACGCGGGCAGCGGACCGGCAGCGGCGCACAAGAAAGCGGCCTGACTCGGCGCCACGACCCGGCATTACAATAGGCCAACGCGATTCGAACAACTGGAGGAGCCTTAGGAATGACCGACCTCTCCGCCCGGCCCGCGGTCAGCGCTGAACGCACGCAGCGCCACGTCCGTTTCATCACGGCCGCCAGCCTGTTCGACGGCCACGATGCGTCGATCAACATCGTGCGCCGCATGCTCCAGGCGAGCGGCGCCGAGGTCATCCATCTCGGCCACAACCGTTCGGTGGAAGAGATCGTCACTGCGGCTTTGCAGGAAGATGCGCACGGCATCGCGGTGAGCTCCTACCAGGGCGGGCACGTCGAATTTTTCCGCTACATGCTGGACCTGCTGCGCCAGCGCGGAGGCAGCGAGATCAAAGTCTTCGGCGGCGGCGGCGGCGTGATCGTGCCCGAAGAAGTCCGCGAGCTGGAAGCGTACGGGGTCGCGCGCATCTACTCGCCGGAGGACGGCGCGCGCCTCGGGTTGCAGGGCATGATCGACGACATGGTCAAGCGCGCGGACGCCGATCTGTGTGCGCATTTGCCTTCCACGCTGGACCCGCTGCTGCGCGGCGACCGCAGAGACCTGGCGCGCGTCATCACCGCTCTGGAAGGCCACGCGCTGCCGGAGGTCATGCGCGCGGCTCTTCTGGCGCATGCCGCCGAGCGCGATGGCGTGCCGGTGCTCGGCATCACCGGGACCGGGGGATCGGGCAAATCCTCCCTGACCGACGAGCTGGTGCGGCGCCTGCGGCTGGACCAGGACGACCGCCTGCAGATCGCGATCATCGCCGTCGATCCTTCGCGCCGCAAGACTGGCGGGGCGCTGCTCGGCGACCGCATCCGCATGAACGCGATCAACGGCACCAACATCTACATGCGCTCGCTTGCCACCCGCGGCGCCGGGCGGGAGGTCGCCGCGGCGCTGCCTGATGTGATTGCTGCGTGCAAAGGCGTCGGGTTCGACCTGATCCTGGTGGAAACCTCAGGCATTGGCCAGGGCGACGCAGCCATCGTCCCGCTGGCGGATTTCTCTCTGTACGTCATGACGCCTGAGTACGGAGCGGCGAGCCAGCTCGAGAAGATCGACATGCTCGACTTCGCCGAGTTCGTGGCGATCAACAAGTTCGATCGCCGTGGCGCCGAAGATGCGCTGCGCGACGTGCGCAAGCAGCTGCAGCGCAACCGCCAGGCGTTCAAGGCATCGAGCGACCAGATGCCGGTGTTCGGCACGGTGGCAGCGCGCTTCAACGACGACGGCGTGACCGCGTTGTAC
>DASPUW010000010.1:0-6494 GCA_035622675.1 Burkholderiales bacterium
GCCTGCACCTCGGCCACGTCACCGGAATATTTGCCGATCAACGCGCGCCCGATGGGCGAGGTAATGGAGAGCTTGCCGCGCTTGATGTCGGCCTCGTCTTCCCCCACCAGCTGGTAGGTGACAACTTCCCCGCTTTCGGTGTCTTCGAGCTCGACAGTGGCGCCGAAGACGCAGCGGCCGTCGGCGTCGAGCAGGGCGGGTTCGATGATCTGCGCGTTGCCGAGCTTGCGCTCCAGCTCGGCGATGCGGCCTTCGATGAAGCTCTGCCGCTCCTTGGCTGCTTCGTATTCCGCATTCTCGGACAGGTCGCCATGCGTGCGCGCGTCCTGGATCGACTGGATCACGCGCGGGCGCTCCACTGTCTTGAGCTGATGCAGCTCTGCCCGCAGCATCTCGGCACCATTTACGGTCAATGGAATCTTCCTCATCCTCGATCTTCCCTCAGCAAAGTCAAAGGGGCCGGAGACGATCCGGCCCCATCGGGAGCTAGCGAACAAAGCGAATTCTACGCGGATCAGGCCAGGTGGGCCGCCTCGCGCAGGCGCTGCACTCTGCCGTGCAGCTCTTGCACCGAGTAGGCGCGCAGCTCCTGCATCTGCTGCATGCCGGTGCAGGCCGCGCGCGCGCCCGCCACGGTGGTGTAGTAAGGCACCCGACCCTGCAGCGCAGACCGACGCAGCGAGTACGAGTCCTGAATCGACGAGCGGCGCTCGTCGGTGGTGTTGATGATCAAGGCGATCTCGCCGTTCTTGATCATGTCCACGATGTGCGGACGCCCCTCGGCAACCTTGTTGACGGGCTGAACCCCGAGGCCGTGCTGGCCGAGAAAGGCGGCCGTGCCGCGCGTGGCGATCAGGCTGAAGCCGAGCTCGTGCAACGCACGGGCGATTTCGACCACCTTTGGCTTGTCCGAGCCGCGTACGCTGATGAAAACCTTACCTCCAGAGGGCAGCTTCACGCCGGCCGCGAGCTGCGACTTGACGAAGGCCTCGGCGAACGTCTCCCCCACCCCCATCACTTCGCCGGTTGACTTCATCTCCGGCCCGAGGATGGTATCGACGCCGGGAAACTTGATGAACGGGAAAACCGCTTCCTTGACCGAATAATAGGGTGGTGCCAGCGGTGCGCCCACTCCTTGCGCAGCCAGCGTCTGACCCACCATGCAGCGCGCCGCGATCTTCGCGAGCGCCAGACCGGTGGCCTTCGACACGTAAGGAACCGTGCGCGACGCACGCGGATTGACCTCGAGCACGAACACCACGCCGTCCTGGATCGCATACTGCACGTTCATCAAGCCGACCACACCTAGCGCCTTCGCCAGCGCTACCGTCTGGCGGCGCAACTCAGCCTGCTGCTCGTGCGACAGGCTGAACGGGGGCAGCGAGCAGGCGGAATCGCCCGAGTGCACCCCGGCCTGCTCGATGTGCTCCATGATGCCGCCGATCAGCACGTCGTGCCCGTCGCACACGGCGTCTACGTCCACCTCGATGGCGTCGTTCAGGAAGCGATCGATCAGCACCGGAGAATCGTTCGACACCTTGACCGCCTCGCGCATGTAGCGCTCGAGGTCGCTCTGCTGATGCACGATCTCCATCGCCCGCCCCCCCAGCACATAGCTGGGCCGCACCACCACCGGGTAGCCGATCTCCTGCGCTTGCGCCAGCGCGCCGGCTGGATCGCGCGCCGTGCGGTTGGGCGGCTGCTTGAGGCGCAGCTCGTGCAGCAAGCCCTGGAACCGCTCGCGATCTTCCGCGCAGTCGATCATGTCGGGTGACGTGCCGATGATCGGCACGCCGTTGGCCGCGAGATCGCGCGCCAGCTTGAGCGGGGTCTGGCCGCCGTACTGTACGACCACCCCTTTGGGTTTCTCCACCGCGACGATCTCGAGCACGTCCTCCAGGGTGAGCGGCTCGAAGTACAGGCGGTCGGAGGTGTCGTAGTCGGTCGATACCGTCTCCGGGTTGCAGTTGACCATGATGGTCTCGTAGCCGTCCTCGCGCAGCGCGAGCGCGGCGTGCACGCAGCAGTAATCGAACTCGATGCCCTGCCCGATGCGATTGGGGCCTCCGCCCAACACCACGATCTTGTCGCGTCCGGTCGGCCGCGCCTCACACTCCTCCTCATAGGTTGAATACAGGTAGGCAGTGCGCGTGTCGAACTCCGCCGCGCAGGTGTCGACCCGCTTGAACACGGGCCGCACGTCGAGCGCACGACGCCGCGCCCAAACCTCGCTCGGAGACACCTCCAGCAGCCTGGCGAGCCGTCGGTCGGAGAAGCCAGCGCGCTTGAGTGCGAGGAGCCGCGGGCGGTCGAGCGCGTCCAGGCGCAGACCGTGCAGCCCCTGTTCCTGCCTCACGATGTCCTCGATGTGGGATAGGAACCAGGCGTCGATGCGGGTGAGCTCGTGCACCTCGCCGAGCGTCATGCCGATGCGGAAAGCGTCGGCTACGTACCACAGGCGCTCCGGCGCCGGCTCCGCCAGCTCCTTCTCAATCTGTTCGCGGTCGTCGCTCTTCTCGTCGAAGCCGTCCGCACCGGTCTCGAGACCACGCAGCGCTTTCTGCAGCGACTCCTGAAACGTCCGTCCCATCGCCATCACCTCGCCGACCGATTTCATCTGCGTGGTGAGGTGCGGATCGGCCTCCGGAAACTTCTCGAAGGCGAAGCGCGGAATCTTGGTCACGACGTAGTCGATGGTGGGCTCGAAGGACGCCGGAGTGGCGCCGCCGGTGATGTCGTTGCGCAGCTCGTCCAGCGTATAGCCGACGGCCAGCTTGGCGGCCACCTTGGCGATGGGAAAGCCGGTCGCCTTGGACGCGAGCGCGGAGGAGCGCGACACGCGCGGGTTCATCTCGATGACGAGCATGCGCCCGTCGCGTGGATTGATGGCGAACTGCACATTGGAGCCGCCGGTGTCGACGCCGATCTCGCGCAGCACCGCGATGGCGGCATTGCGCATGAGCTGATATTCCTTGTCGGTCAGCGTCTGCGCCGGCGCCACCGTGATGGAATCGCCGGTGTGCACGCCCATCGGGTCCAGGTTCTCGATCGAGCAGACGATGATGCAGTTGTCCCTGCGGTCGCGCACGACCTCCATCTCGTATTCTTTCCAACCGATCACGGACTCCTCGACCAGCAGCTCGCGCGTCGGCGAGGCTTCGAATCCACGCTCGCAGATGATGGCGAACTCCTCGCGGTTGTAAGCGATGCCCCCGCCGCTGCCACCCAGCGTGAAAGAAGGACGGATCACCACGGGGAAGCCGAGCGCGGCCTGCACCTGCGCCGCCTCCTCCATGCTGTGCGCCAGCGACGAGCGCGGGCTCGCGAGCCCGATGCGGGTCATGGCCGCCTTGAACTTTTCGCGGTCCTCGGCCTTGTCGATCGCCTCGCGGCTGGCGCCGATCATCTCCACGCCATGGGTCTGCAGCACGCCTTCGCGGGCAAGGTCCAGCGCGCAGTTAAGCGCGGTCTGGCCGCCCATGGTGGGCAGCAGCGCATCGGGCTTCTCGACCGCGATCACTTTCTCCAGCATCTGCCAGTTCACCGGCTCGATATAAGTGGCGTCCGCCATGTTCGGGTCGGTCATGATCGTCGCCGGATTGGAATTCACCAGGATGACGCGATAGCCCTCGTCGCGCAGCGCTTTGCACGCCTGCGCCCCGGAGTAGTCGAACTCGCACGCCTGACCGATGACGATCGGCCCTGCGCCGATGATCAGGATGCTTTCGATGTCGGTGCGTTTTGGCATTTCAAGTCAACCGCGGAGGCGCAGAGGACGCAGAGAAGGATCAAGAGGAAGATACGGTTTCTCCGCGCCCTCTGCGTCTCGGCGGTTCATCATCTGTGTTGTTTCTGCATCAAACCGATAAAGCGGTCGAATAGATAGTCCACATCGTGTGGGCCGGGGCTCGCCTCCGGGTGACCCTGGAAACAGAACGCCGGCCGGTCGGTGCGCTCGAATCCCTGCAGGCTGCCGTCGAACAGCGAGACATGCGTGATGCGCGCGCTGCGCGGCAGCGTGCCGGCGTCCACCGCGAAGCCATGGTTCTGGCTGGTGATCATGACGCGCCCGCTGTCGAGATCCTGCACCGGGTGGTTAGCGCCGTGATGACCAAATTTCATCTTCTTTGTGCGCGCGCCGGACGCCAGGCCGAGAAGCTGATGTCCGAGGCAGATACCGAAGATCGGGATAGCGCTGTCGAGCAGCTGTCGAATGGCGCGGATGGCATATTCACACGGCTCGGGATCGCCCGGACCGTTGGACAGAAACACGCCATCGGGCCGCAGCGCCAGCGCCTGCTGCGCGCTCGCCTGTGCTGGCAGTACCGTGAGACGACAGCCACGGGTAGCGAGTTTGCGCAGAATGTTGCGCTTGATCCCGTAGTCATAGGCCACGACGTGATAGCGCGGCTCGCCCTGGCGCCCGAAGCTCTTGCCCAGCGACCACTCCGTTTCGCTCCATGCGTAAGGCTCGGCGCAGCTGACCACTTTCGCGAGATCCATGCCGGCCAACCCGGGAAAAGCTCTCGCCTCCGTCAGCGCCGCGTCAGCGTCCACCTTGCCCGCCATCAAGCATCCGTTCTGTGCACCTTGATCGCGCAGGATGCGCGTCAGTTTGCGTGTATCGATGCCTGCGATCGCCGCGACGTTCTGGTCCCGCAGGTACGAGCTCAGCGATTGCGACTGGCGCCAGCTGCTCGATGCGTGCGGCAGGTCGCGGATGACCAGGCCGGCCGCATGCACCCGGCCCGCCTCGACGTCTTCGCTGTTCACGCCGGTGTTGCCGATGTGGGGATAAGTGAGCGTGACGATCTGCCGGCAATAGGACGGATCCGTGAGGATCTCCTGATAGCCCGTCATCGCGGTATTGAACACCACTTCGCCGACCGCGGTGCCGTCCGCGCCGATCGACTCGCCGCGGAAGACCGTGCCGCCTGCTAGCGCGAGGATGGCAGGCTGAGCAGGCACGGGTGGGCTCCGAGGTACCTAGAAGAATAGGTTCTAGACGTGGAAAGCGGGAGGGGGAACCCCTCCCGCTTGGACTGGAACAGATTATATAGGAGGACGCGCGTCGGATCAAAAAGGGGCGTTCAGGTGAGCCCTAATACGTCCCTCATGTCGAACAATCCTCGCTCTCTGGTCGCGAGAAACCGGGCGGCACGCAGTGCGCCCAGCGCGAACGTCGCTCGGCTGCTGGCGCGGTGCGTGATCTCGATGCGCTCGCCGACGCCCGCGAACAGCGCTGTGTGGTCGCCGACGATGTCGCCGCCGCGCACGGTGGCGAACCCGATGGTGGCAGCCTGACGCTCGCCGATGGTTCCTTCCCGACCGTACACGGCGCACTGTTCCAGGTCGCGCCCGAGTGCCTGTGCCACCACTTCGCCCATGCGCAGCGCGGTGCCCGACGGCGCGTCCACCTTGTGTCGATGATGCGCCTCGATGATCTCGACGTCGTAGCCTGCGCCCAGAACACGCGCCGCCGTGTCCAGCAGCTTGAGCACGAGAGTCACCCCGACGCTCATGTTGGGCGCAAACACGATCGCGATGTCGCGCGCGGCGTCGGCGATGCGCCCTTTCTGCTCGCTGTCGAGGCCTGTGGTTCCGATAACGGCCTTCACCCCCAGGCGGCGGCACAGGTCGAGATGTCCCAGCGTCCCTTCCGGGCGCGTGAAGTCGATCAGCACATCCGCGCCCGACAGGACGTCCGCCACCGCCTCGGTGATCCTGATTCCGCACGGCGCGCCGATGAGCTCTCCCGCATCTTTGCCGAGGAACGGGCTGTCGGAACGCTCGAGGGCCGAGTGCAGCTTGAACTCCGGCGCCTGGAACAGCAACTCGAGCAGTGTGCGGCCCATGCGGCCCGAGCTGCCGGCGATGGCGACCTGCTGGATGGACATCGGTGGCTGGCCGGTTGCCGCCTCAGCGCGTGCTCGCGGCGGTCTTGGCCGGTTCAGGGGGAATCGCCGCGGGCATGAAGTCGGTCAAGGCGCGCTTGAGCTGATCGCCGTCGAAGAAGAGGGTCAGCCGCTTCTGCTGCTTGAGACTTCCTCCCCTGAAATCCATGTACACGTAGTCCCAGCGCTCGGGATGGAACGGGTCGGAGATGAGCGGCGTGCCCATCAGAAAGCGCACCTGGGAGCGGGTCATGTCGGGCTTGAGCTTGGCCACCGTCTGCGCGTCCAGATAGTTGCCCTGCTGAACATCGATCTTGTGGGGCGCCAGAAAGCATGCGCCCAGCAGCGGCACACAGACGATCGACGTCAGGACAAAGCGCAGGTTCATGGGAAAGCGGTGCGGCGCCGGCCAGGTTGTCGCGAGCCGCTCAATGGCGGCCTCTCGGCGCCGAATGCTATATCATAACCGGCGGCCGTCGCGCTGTCAGCGCTTGCCATGACCAAGTCCCACGACCTCAAGACCATCGGCCTGAAGGCGACTCTGCCGAGGCTGAAGATTCTCAATCTGTTTGAGAACAGCGACGTGCGGCACCTCACGGC
>DASPUW010000011.1:0-3741 GCA_035622675.1 Burkholderiales bacterium
GGGCCGCTATCTGGTGTGGAGCGATATCCCCAACAACCGGCAGCTGCGCTGGCTCGAGGACGACGGGCGCGTGAGCGTGTTTCGCTCGCCATCGAACAACAGCAATGGCAACACCTTCGACTTCCAGGGCCGTCAGCTGTCGTGCGAGCACTTGACGCGCCGGGTGGTGCGCTACGAGCTCGACGGGTCGGTGACCGTGATTGCGGACTCGTACAACGGCAAGCACCTCAACTCACCGAACGACATCGTGCCGCATCCGGACGGCAGCTACTGGTTCACCGATCCGCCCTACGGTGGGCAGTTGTATGAAGGTGCGCCGGATGCGCCCGGTGGTCCAACCAATGCGCACGGCAAGCTGAAGCAGCGCCTGGGGCAAGCCGCGGAAATCGGCAGCCTAAAGCGCGAGCTGCCGACCAACTGCTATCGCGTTGACCCGAGCGGCAAGATCGAGGTCGTGGTGACCGAGGACCAGGTTCCCGACCCGAACGGGATTCTGTTTTCGCCCGACTACAAGAAGCTGTACGTGATCAGCACCGGCAAGGGCCCGGGCGACACCGGGCCCGGTGGCAAGGGCAACATGTTTGTCTTCGACGTCGGAAGCGACAACAAGCTCTCCAACCAGAAGTTGTTCTCCGACTTCATGGTGGACGGGGTCAAGTGCGGGCCGGACGGCGCGCGCTGCGACGTGGAAGGCAATCTGTGGTGTTCCAGCAACGCGGGCCGCAGCGTCGGTTATAGCGGCGTGACGGTGTGGAATCCCGCAGGGAAGCTGATCGGTCGCATCCGCCTGCCGGAAGTGTGCGGCAACGTGTGCTTCGGTGGGCCGAAGCGCAACCGGCTGTTCATGGCCGGCAGCCAGTCTCTGTACGCGGTGTACGTCGCTACCCAGGGCGCTACGCCTGGTTGACGTCTTCGCCGCGGTCGCCTGAGCGGGCGATCGCGCCACCTAAGCTGCCTGGAGGACCCGCATGGTGTTTCATGCGGGTCTTCCTTTTTGTTCGCTGCCGTAAGCCTATTGAAAGCTGGCGCCCCTTTGTTGTACAAGGAGCGCTCTGCTATCGAACCCAACAGCGCGCCACCTGGTAGGGGCGTGGTCCGCCTCCTGCGATATTGCGCCGCGCGGCCCAGCGAAGCGTTCCACGGTTCGTGGTGGAGGAGGCTCAAAACTCAAGAACGCCAACAGAGGAGCAAGCCATGCAACGAGTACAACCGCATAAATTCATTGACTTGACAGAATCGAGCCGGGAGGGGGAAGAACACGAACGAGCAACTGCTGCCGGCCGCCGCCGGTTCCTCGCGGGGCTTGGCGCGGGCGCGGTCGCCATAGGGGCGCGTGTCGCGCTGGGCGCTGAGGCGATGGGACCGGTTTCTCCGCCGACCACGGTCAGCACCCCGCCACGCGACTTTGGCCCGAATGCGGCCCCCAATGTCTATTTCTGGGATCCTGACGTCATTGCGATCGATCCGTCCTTCTATGGTCTTGCACAGCCCAACGCACCGATTCAGAAGCTGTGGACCGGCGCGTTGTGGGCTGAGGGTCCGGCGTGGAACGCGGAAGGGCGCTACCTGCTCTGGAGCGACATCCCCAACAATCGGCAAATGCGCTGGATCGAGGACGACGGCCACGTGTCCGTCTTCCGCATGCCTTCGAACAACAGCAACGGCAACATGTTCGACTACCAAGGTCGGCAGCTCTCCTGCGAGCATCTGACCCGGCGCGTCGTCCGCTACGAGCTCGACGGCTCGATCACGGTGATCGCCGATTCCTACAAGGGCAAACGGCTCAACTCGCCGAACGACATCGTCCCGCATACGGATGGCAGCATCTGGTTCACCGACCCACCTTATGGTGCGCAACTCTACGAAGGCACCCCCGATCCCGCCGGCGGGAAGAGCAACAAGCTAGGCAAGCTCAACAACAAAGTCGGTCAACCTGTCGGTGTCAGCGATGCGAGGCAGGAGCTGCCCACCCAGGTTTATCGGTGGGACCCCAGCGGCCGGCTCGATGCAGTGATCGTCGACGACAAAGTGCCGAATCCCAACGGCCTGTGCTTCTCGCCCGACTTCAAGAAGCTGTACGTTTCGAGCACGGGGCCAGCCGGCAAGGGCGACATCCATGTCCTCGACGTCGGATCGGACAACAAGCTATCGAACCAGAGGGTGTTCACCGACTGCCATGTCGATGGGGTGCATTGCGGTCCGGATGGCTTCCGTTCGGACGTTTTCGGCAACCTGTGGTGCGCGAGCAACGCCGGCCGCGCAGTCGGCTACAGCGGCGTCACGGTGTGGAATCCGGACGGTAAGCTGATCGGCCGGATTCGCTTGCCCGAGATCTGCGGCAACGTCACCTTCGGCGGCCCGAAGCGCAACCGGTTGTTCATGATCGCGAGCCAGTCGATCTACGCGGTCTACACCGCGACCCAAGGCGCATCACCCGGCTGAGCTGGACGCGGAAGAATCGAGCTCGATCCTTCCAGCCCCGCCCGGCGCTCCGGGCGGGGTTTTTTGTCCTACCTAGTTCATCTGCATGCCGCGAGCAGCTGGTCGATCGTGTCCTGTGCGCGGCGCAGATAGCCCACGCCGAACAAGTTGAGGTGGTTGAGGACATGATAAAGGTTGTATAGCTCGCGTCGCTCGCGGTGCCCTGCCTCGAGTGGCCAGGCTTGCTGGTACGCGTGGTAGAACTCGGGCGCGAAACTGCCGAACAGATGGGTCATGGCGAGGTCTGCCTCGCGGTCACCGTAGTAAACCGCGGGGTCGAAGATCACGGGCTCGTCACCGGCGCTCGCCGCGGCGTTTCCGCCCCACAGATCGCCGTGCAGCAGCGAGGCGACGGGGCGATGGCTCCCCAACAATTGACCCAGCCGCTCCAGCAGCATCTGCCCTCGCTCGCGCAACGCGCCGCGGTGGCCATTGCGGCAAGCCAGTTCGAGCTGGTACCCGAGGCGATGTCTGCCCCAGAAAGCGCACCAGTCCGACTCCTGCTGGTTGACTTGCGGCGTGGACCCGATCGTGTTGTCGCGCGTCCAGCCAAACTGCCCCTGCGTGACGCGATGCATCGCTGCGAGCTGCTCGCCTAGAACGGCCATGGCGCGCGGCGGCGCCGGCGCCAGCGGCAGATATTCGAGCGTCAGCCAGGCTCGCTCGCCATCGCTGCCGGTACAGATCGGACGCGGGACACGCACGCCGCGAGTGGCCGCGATCTCTTCCAGCCCCGCGGCCTCTGCCTCGAACATGGCCAGCGTCGATGCTGCGTTGAGCTTGACGAAAAACTCGCGGCCGCCGGCGAGGAGACGAAACCCCTGATTGATGCACCCGCCGCCAATCAAGCTCGCCTGCTGCGCCTCGCAGGGTCTCCCGGTGACGTGCGCGATCGAGCGCGCCACCGCGTGCCACACTGCGTCCAGCATCGGGATGCGGTCAGGATGTCAGCTCGACGCGCGCGCGCGCGATGGCAGAGCGCACCTGTTCCGGTGCGGTGCCCCCGATGTGATTGCGTGCGCGCAACGATCCATCGAGCGTCAGCACTCCGAACACGTCGTCGGCGATCAAGGGCGAGAAGCGCTGCAGCTCCTCGAGCGCGAGCCCGGACAGGTCCAGACCCCGTTCCGACGCATGCCGCACGGCGCGCGAGACGGCATCGTGTGCGTCCCGGAACGCGGCTCCCTTCTTCACCAGATAGTCGGCCAGATCTGTGGCGGTTGCGAACCCTTCAGCGGCAGCGCGCCGCATGGCTTCCGC
>DASPUW010000012.1:0-3504 GCA_035622675.1 Burkholderiales bacterium
CTGAGCTGCGAGAAATACCCGACCCCTACTACGGCCCCGAACAGGGATTCGAGCTCGTGCTCGATCTCGCGGAGGACGCAGCGAAGGGCCTGCTGCTCGAGGTCCGGCAGCGGCTTGCTTCGCCGCAATCCAAAGGCCGATAACCGCCGCTCAGTGCCTGGTCTCGATCTGCACCAGCGGCTCGGTCGGAATGGGTTCCTCCTCGGGAGGCCGGGGGCGGCGAGGCCGCTCGCCAGGTTGGGTCAACTCTGCCGGCCGCTCCGCTTCCATCGCCTGGTCCGCCTTACCGGGAGCCGTTTCGACTTGGATCATGTCAGGCGGCAGCTCGAAAGTTGGAATCGGCGCAGCCGCCGTGGAGATCTCGACCTGCGCAACGTGATGTGTCGGTTCGAGCGGTGCGGGGGCCGTATAGCGCGGTGCTTCGGAAACTATCTCGACCGGGGCCTCCAGGGCAGGCGTCGCCGGTACGAATGCCGCCTCGACGGCGTGCTCCCGCATCGGGGGCGCGGGCACGTCGACTGACACTGTCTCGATTACCGGCATCTCTTGCTGCCCGGGGATGTTGCGCTCGGGAGCCTGACTACGATCCCGTCTGCCGCGGCGGCGACGGCCCCGTCCTCCTTCGGTGTGCTGCTCGCTGGTCCCTTCGGCCCGAGCGGGACGCTCGTGGCGCTCGGTCCGGGCTGGGCGGTCGGGACGTTCTCGCCCCCTGTTGCGCGATTCACCTTCGGCGCCTGGGCGGGCAGCGTCCGTCGTGCGGCCGATGCCCTTCTCCGAGGCAGGCCTCCCCTGCGGTCTGCGCTCGTTATCGTTCTCGCGTGGGCGCTGGCCACGCCCCGCCTCTTGTGTGCGGCGTTGTCCGCTGGCGTTGTCCGCCCGGCCACCATGCCGACGGTCCCGCTCGCGGCGCAATGCTTCGTGCTGAGGGGCGCGCGGTTTGACCTTGACCGGCTCTTGAGGCGTCTCCGGATTGGCTCGCAGCCAACCGAAGATTTTCTGAAGGATCGAGGGCTTCGATGGCGGCGCCGACGGGACTGCGGCGGGAACGGGTGCGGGCTGCGCGGGGGTAATGCCTTGAACCGCTGCCTGCGGGCGCGGCGCCTTGGGCTCTACACTGGGCAAAGCGGGCTCGGCCTCCGCCGGCCGTTCCATCAGCTGGTAGCTCACCGGCAGCGGCTCCATCTGGTTCAGCTCGTCGTGGCGGAGTCGCGTCAAAGTGTAGTTCGGCGTCTCCAGGTGGATGTTGGGGACCAGGACGACGCTCACTTTCATGCGCGATTCGATGGCATGAAACTCGGAGCGCTTTTCGTTGAGCAGATATGTCGCGACGTCGACCGGTACCTGAGCATGCACCGCGGCAGTGTTCTCCTTCATGGCCTCTTCCTGCAGGATACGCAGGATATGCAGGGCGGAAGACTCGATGCTGCGGATGTGGCCGGTGCCGTGGCAGCGCGGGCAAGCGATGTGGCTCGTTTCACCCAGCGAAGTCTGCAGCCGCTGGCGCGACAGCTCCATCAGCCCGAAGCGCGAGATCTTGCCCATCTGCACACGCGCGCGGTCGTAACGGAGGGCATCGCGCAGGCGGTTCTCGACCTCGCGCTGGCTGCGCGGGTTCTCCATGTCGATGAAGTCGATCACCACTAGCCCGCCAAGGTCGCGCAGACGCAGCTGGCGGGCCAGCTCGTCGGCGGCTTCCAGGTTGGTACGCAGCGCGGTCTCCTCGATGTCGGCGCCACGCGTGGCTCGCGCGGAGTTGACATCGATCGCCACCATCGCTTCGGTATGATCGATCACGATGGCGCCGCCGGATGGCAGCGGCACCTGCCTCGCGTAGGCGGTTTCGATCTGGTGCTCGATCTGGAATCGGGAGAACAGCGGAACGTCATCGCGATACAGTTTCACGCGGTTGACGTTGCCCGGCATCACGTGCCCCATGAACTGGCGGGCCTGCTCGTAGATGCTCTCGGTGTCGATCAGTAACTCGCCGATGTCCTGGTGGAAGTAGTCCCGGATCGCGCGGATCACCAGGCTGGATTCCTGGTAGATCAGGAAGGCGCCGCCCTGCTGTTTGGATGCGGTCTCGATCGCCCGCCACAGCTGGAGCAGGTAACCGAGGTCCCACTGCAGCTCTTCCAGGGTGCGCCCAAGCCCGGCCGTGCGGCCGATGATACTCATGCCCTGGGGCACCTCGAGCTGCGAGATGAGATCCTTGAGCTCGTTGCGCTCTTCGCCCTCCACGCGCCGCGAGACGCCGCCGCCGCGCGGATTGTTCGGCATCAGAACGAGATAGCGCCCGGCGAGGCTGATGAAGGTGGTGAGGGCGGCGCCCTTGTTGCCGCGTTCGTCCTTTTCGATCTGGACGATGAGCTCCTGGCCCTC
Source organism: Burkholderiales bacterium (assembly GCA_035622675.1). Taxonomy (GTDB): domain Bacteria; phylum Pseudomonadota; class Gammaproteobacteria; order Burkholderiales; family SHXO01; genus SHXO01. Next base: position 2,380 of record DASPUW010000012.1, read on the forward strand.
GCGCATCACATCCTGAATGCGCGCGCGGGAGACATCGACGTTCTCCCCTAGGAAGAAGGCGCGGCTGACTTCTTTGAACGGAAGGAATCCGTGCCGCTCGCTGCCGTATTCGACGAACGCGGCCTCCAGGCTCGGTTCGACGCGGGTGACTACACCCTTATAGATATTGCCTTTACGTTGCTCTTTTCCGGTGGTCTCGATGTCCAGGTCAATGAGTTTCTGACCATCTACGATCGCGACCCGCAGCTCCTCGGCCTGGGTCGCGTTGAACAGCATGCGTTTCATTCTATTACCCCCGCGCTCAAACTCGCGGGCAGGGCAACCTTCCTGGGGCCCGGCACGGGCCCCCGCATGAGTGCTATTCGGACGGGTCGGTCATAATGTCGAGTTTCGAATAGTCCTAAGGTCTGCCTCAAAGGTCCGGACACGTCAGGTGCCGGACACAAGAAAGTCTATGGGCGGTCTTGAGCGCGCAATCAACTGGCCATCGCTAGTTGGTCCCGGGTCAGCGAAGTTAACCCGTCATGATTGAGTCAGGTCACGAGCCTGCTACACACCCCGCTGTGCCGCGGAGCTGGAGTTCGATGGGCTTCCCCGCGCGCCATTTCCGGTCGCGCCGCGGAAACCTTTAATAGTATAAGCAAAATGAATACCTTAAGCAAAGAGCCCGGGATTTCGTCCGAGATCGCGTCCTGGGCCGAGGTGGACGAAGAGGACGCCGACCAGCGCATCGACAACTTTCTCCTGCGCACGCTGAAGGGGGTGCCCCGGAGCCACCTGTACCGTCTGCTGCGCACAGGGCAGGTGAGGGTGAACAGCCGGCGAGTCGAAGCAACTTACCGCCTGCAGGCGGGCGATCGAGTTCGCCTGCCGCCCGTGAAGGGCGCCCGCCCTGTTCGGCCCCGCAGCGGCTCCGGCGCGCCACAACCAGGACGCCTGTCGGCACGGACACTGCTCGAGGACGGCGCCTTGCTCGTGATCGACAAGCCGGCCGGAGTTGCCGCGCATGGCGGAAGCGGTATCAGCCGGGGCGTCATCGAGCAGCTTAGAGACGAGCGTCCGGACCTGCGCTTCCTGGAGCTCGCGCATCGCCTCGACCGCGACACCTCGGGCGTGCTGCTGCTT
>DASPUW010000013.1:0-3964 GCA_035622675.1 Burkholderiales bacterium
GGCGTCACCTCAACAACCACGACGTGATCGCGATGCCGGACAAGTGGGAGTACCCATGGTATGCCGCCTGGGACCTCGCCTTTCACAGCGTGGTGCTGGCACACATCGACTCCGCCGCGGCCAAGCACCAGCTGCTGCTCCTGTTCCGCGAGTGGTACATGCACCCGAACGGGCAGCTGCCGGCATATGAGTGGAATTTCGGTGACGTGAATCCGCCGGTCCAGGCGTGGGCGGCGCTAACGGTGTTCCGGATCGACGGCGGCACCGACTTCGGCTTTCTCGCGCGCGCGTTCCACAAGCTGCTGCTCAACTTCACCTGGTGGGTCAATCGCAAAGACGCGCTCGGCGACAACATCTTCGAGGGCGGCTTCCTCGGTCTGGACAATATCGGGCCGATCGACCGCTCCGCCATGCTGCCGAGCGGCGAGCTGCTCGAGCAGTCCGACGGCACGGCGTGGATGGCCAAGTTCTGCCTCAACATGCTCGAGATGGCGCTGCGGCTGGCTAACCGCAACCGCAGCTACGAAGACCTCGCGCTCAAGTTCTTCGAGCACTTCGCATCGATCGCTTCCGCCATGGATGCGCTGTGGGACGAGCAGGACGGCTTCTTCTACGATCGCCTGCGCAAACCCGACGGCACGGTGCAACCGGTGCGTGCCCGCTCGATGGTCGGGTTGCTGCCGCTGCTCGCCGGCGTGCACGTCGAGCCATCGCTGTGGGAGAAGCTGCCCGAGTTCCGCGTGCGGGCGCAATGGTTCGTCGAGAACAAGCCGCACCTGGCCAAGTACCTGCAGTACTCCGGCAAGGACGGGCGACCCAGGCTGCTGTCCGTGTGCACCGAAGACCGGCTGCGGCGCCTGCTGGTCCGCATGCTCGACGAGAACGAATTCCTGTCGCCCTTCGGGCTGCGCTCGTTGTCGCGCCATCATCGCGAGCACCCGCTGGTGCTGGCGCTGCCGGGGGTCCCTCCGCGGCGCCTGGACTACGAGCCCGCCGAGTCGCAGACCGAGCTGTTCGGCGGCAACTCCAATTGGCGCGGCCCGATCTGGTTTCCGCTCAACGCGCTGGTGCTCGAGTCGTTGCGCAATCTGCACCAATCCCTGGGCGAAGCATTCACCGTGGAGCTGCCGACCGGCTCGGGGGTACGGGCGCACCTGGGGCAGGTGGTAGGCGACCTCGAGCGACGGCTGCTGCGCCTGTTCCTGCTCGACCAGCAGCAGTGCCGACCGGTCTACGGCAACATCGAGCTGTTCCAGCGCGACCCGGCCTGGCGCGACCACATCCTGTTCCATGAGTATTTTCACGGCGAGACCGGCGAGGGTTTGGGCGCGTCGCACCAGACTGGATGGACAGCGCTGGTCGCCGCCATGATTGCGAAGCGCAGGAATCTGGAGACGGGAAGGTAATGCTTTCGACCGTCTACCTCGCCCGGCATGGCGAGACGGCGTGGAGTCTGTCCGGACAGCACACGGGGCTGACCGATATTCCGTTGACCGAGCGCGGTGAGCGCAACGCGCGGCACCTGGGAGAGCGCCTGCAGGGTCTCGAGTTCGCGCAGGTGTATTCCAGCCCGCTGCAGCGCGTCCGGCGCACCTGCGAGCTGGCCGGTTTTGGCGGCGTCGCGAAGGCGGACCCGGACCTGATCGAATGGAACTACGGTGACTACGAAGGCCGGCGCACGAAAGAAATTCATCTGGAGCGGCCAGACTGGGAGCTGTTCCGGGATGGGTGCCCCGGGGGAGAGGCGCCCGTCGACGTCGGAAGGCGCGCGGATCGAGTCGTGGCCACAGCCCGGGCGATCGATGGCAACCTGCTCCTGTTCTCGAGCGGGCATTTTCTCCGCGTGCTGGCGGCGCGCTGGCTGGGTCTCGAGGCCGGGGCGGGCCGCCTGTTTCTGCTGGATACCGCTAGCCTGAGCGCACTGGGCTTCGAGCACGGCCCAGCCGAGCCGGTCATTCGTTTTTGGAACGATACGCGACACGTCGTCGCCAGTTGACGGAACTTGAGCGCATGAACGAGGTCGTTTTTTTAGTAGACGTAGACAACACGCTGCTCGACAACGACCGCATCCGCGAGGACATTCAGCGCGACTTCGAGGCGGCGTATGGAGCACAGAGCCGCGACCGCTACTGGACGATCCAGGAGCGGTTGTTCGTCGACCTCGGCTACCGGGACTATCTCGGTGCACTGCAGATCTATCGGACGGAGTATCCCGAAGACATGCGAGTCCTGTCGATGGCGTCGTACCTGATCGACTACCCCTTCGCCGATCGCGTGTACCCGGGTGCCCTGGCCGCGCTCGAGCGTTTGCGCGAGTGGGGCCTCGCCGTGATCCTCACCGATGGCGACGTCGTCTTCCAGCCGCGCAAGGTCGAGCGTGCCGGGCTCGCGCAGGCGGTTGATGGTAACGTGCTCGTCTACGTTCACAAGGAAGCGGCCGTGGCCGACATCGAGCGCCACTACCCGGCGCGGCATTACGTGGTGGTCGACGACAAGCTGCGCATCCTGGACGAGATCAAACGCATCTGGGCGAAGCGCGTCACCACGGTCTTCGTACGGCAAGGCGCCTTCGCTCACGACGCGGCGGCGCTCGCCGCGCTCGGGCCCGCCGACCTGACGATCGAGCACATCGCCGATCTGCCGTCGTACGATCTCGCCGCGCGTCTCGCAGCGGCACGGCAACCTTTTCGTTAACCTGAAGGTGATCCCATGAAAGCAACGCAACAGCTGCATGACATCGGCCAGAGTCTCTGGCTCGACAACATCACGCGCGACCTGCTCGCGAGCGGCACGCTCAAGCGCTACATCGACGAGCTCTCGGTAACGGGCCTCACCTCCAACCCTACTATCTTCAATCACGCAATCAAAAACAGCACCGCCTACGACGCAGTGATTCGGCAGCGCCTCAAGGCCGGTCGCTCGGGAGAAGACCTGTTCTTCGAGATCGCTCTGGAGGACATCACCCAGGCAGCGGAATTGTTCCGGCCGATCCATGAGCGGACCTCAGGCGTGGACGGCTTCGTGTCGCTCGAGGTATCGCCGGCGTTAGCCTATGACACGAAGACGACCCTTACCTCGGCTCGCGATCTTCACCGACGCGGGGGGCGGCCTAACCTGTTCATCAAGATTCCCGGCACCAAAGAAGGCGTCCCGGCCATCGAGGAGGCGATCTTTGCCGGCATCCCGATCAACGTGACGCTGCTGTTCTCGCGCGAGCATTACCTGGCGGCAGCCGATGCCTACTTGCGCGGAGTCGAGCGCCGCATTGCCGCCGGCTTGAACCCAAACGTCGCGTCGGTCGCGTCGCTGTTCATCAGCCGCTGGGATGTCGCGGTGGCGGGCAAAGTGCCTCAAGCGCTCGTCAACACGCTCGGCATCGCCATCGGCCAGCGCACCTACAAAGCCTACGCCGATCTGATGGCTTCGCCGCGCTGGCAGCGCGCGTTCAATGCGGGTGCGCGCCCGCAGCGGCTGCTGTTCGCCAGCACCGGGACCAAGGACCCGAAGGCGTCCGACATCCTGTACATCAAGGGTTTCGTGGCGCCGCTCACGATCAACACCATGCCCGAGAGCACACTGAAGGCATTTGCCGATCACGGCGCGCTCGGTCCAACGCTGCGCGCGGATGGCGGCGACTGCGAGAGGGTGCTCGCTGAGTTCGCCAAGGCCGGAGTGGACATCGACGCTCTCGCGGCGAAGCTCCAGGAGGAGGGCGCGGCTTCCTTCGTTGCGTCCTGGAACGAGCTGCTCGGGGTCATCGCGTCCAAGAGCGCAGCTCTGGGAAAAGCGGCCTGACGGTTATGGAAACTCTGATCGAAGGAGCGCGGTGAAGGTGCTGGCGATCGACGTGGGCGGGACCCACGTGAAGATACTCGCGAGCGGCCAGAAGGAGCGCCGGGAGTTTGCGTCCGGGCCGAAGTTGACCGCCAGGCGGATGGTCGCGCAGGTCAAGAAGCTGGCCCGC
>DASPUW010000014.1:0-5092 GCA_035622675.1 Burkholderiales bacterium
GGCTTGCGGACGCGGGTTCGATCAACACGCGGTCGCCTCTGCCCGCAAGGGCAGAGTGACAACGGGGCTCACATCGGCGAACCCTGCAGCCACCGCGAGGTGGTATGGCAACGCCGAGGGGTAGGAAGAGGGCCAACCTCAAGCCTGCCCTGTAGAGACTCATAGGCTCGCCGACCGGCTCCATGCCGGCGGGCGGGTACTAGGATCCGCCTCAGCGCGGATAACACGCCCCGCATCCTGCTCGTGCAGGATGAAGGCATAGTCCAGCCCGCCTCGAAAGAGGCGGAACGGCTGTCCCGCCGCCTCCACCAACTCCTGACCGCCAGCGATCCTGGCGGTCTTTTTTTGGGGCTCACGCACCAGGGTTCCTTGCCATCCGTTACGCCGTGAAGCACTGAGGGGGCGCGCGAACTCCTCGCCGCAAATTGCGTCTCAGAAAGGTGAAGAGCGGGCGACTGCCACGGTTACACCTGTAACCTCGCGAGTCGAGCTCGGAATTCTGGTGTAAGCGGCCCGAGCTAAGCTCGTTGACATGTCGAAGTGCGGGTGACGAACATGAACACCGGATCAGAGAAAATTAAAATCCTGTGCCGGCGAGGCGTACTGAGCGCCCTGTGCGCGGTCGCTCTGGCTCTCCCATTGGCAAGCCACGCTGACGATGCTGGTTTCTACAGCGGCCGAATCTCGACCTCCGGCGCTGCCACTACGGCTCCTAAAGACCAGGCACAGCTCGCCCTCGAACCGGGCAGCGCTGCCCTGACCTCGGACGGTACGCGCCTGCAAAGCGAGCGCATCTTTGGAGGCTACCGGTTCGGCCCTGGGTTTGCGCTGGAGGCCACGCAAAACCGGACCGGCGCTTCGGCGCTCGCCGCGGGTACCGAGACGATCAGCGTGGCGGGCGTGAGCAGGCTGCCGCTCAGCGACTCGGTCAATCTGCTCGGCAAGCTCGGTCTGAACTACGCGCCTTCGTCCTTCACAGCCGGCAATCCGTCTTTTTCGGATGTAACGAACGGCGGCAAAGTCTACGGCGTCGGCCTATCCGCGCAGGTCCGGAGCAACGTGGAACTGCGTGTGCAGTCCGAGCACCTCGGGCGACCCTCCACCCCACTGGGGCCATCTGCGTCCGATTCCGTGCTGATCGGTGCCGACGTGCGTTTCTGAGCGACGCGTCGTCGCGAGCGTCTAACGAACCTCAGTAGTACCCGCGGGGACGGAGCCCGTCTCCGCCGGCGGCGACACTGTGAGTGTGGCGCGCAGGCGCGCTTCGCGTTCTGCCAGCTTCTGGCGCAATTGCGGGATGGCCGCCTGCCCGGCTTGCTCACCTTCCAGAATAGCGAGATGACGGCTCTGAAAGTCGGTGGCGTTGAGCTTGCTCACGTCCGGCCTGATCACCACATCCGCCTGCAGCAGCTCCTCGCTCGCCAGCGCATTGCCCATGATGGTGAAGGTCTGCAGGAGCACGTCGACCGTGCCCTCGACTGGCTTTAGCGTGGGCTTGGCGGAGATGTCCGACGCAATCACGATGTCGGCGCCCAGGCGGCGTGCGGTCTTCACCGGAATCGGGCTCACCAGCCCGCCGTCCACGTAGTCGCGCCCGCTGATCCGTACTGGCAGAAACACTCCCGGCACCGCGCTCGAGGCGCGCACCGCCATACCGGTATCACCGCGCTGGAACGCCACCGACTCGCCGCTCTGCAGGTCGGTGGCGATGACCGCAATGGTTCGGTTGAGCTTCTCAAGCGAACGGTTGTGCACGGCTTTGTTGACGAAATCCTGCAGCGCTTCGCCTTTGAGGAAGCCGCGTCCGGCGAGTGACCAATCGCTGAACATCGATTCGTTCAGATCGAGCGCGATGCGCTGGAGTGCGAAACCATCATTGCCACCTGCGTACAGCGCACCGACCACGCTCCCGGCGCTGGTGCCGACCACGATGTCGGGTTGTATGCCCTGCGCTTCGAGCGCCTTGATCACGCCGATGTGGGCGAAGCCGCGGGCGGCCCCGCCGCCCAGCACCAGCGCGATGCGCGGGGGCGGAACTTTGATTTCGGGGGCAGGCGCCGGAGCAACGGGGGGATGCGGAGCCTCGACCTGCGAAATCTCAGGCTTTGACGGAGCCGGCTTGGCTGCACCCCCGGCGGCGCAGCCCGCCAAAAACGCAAGGCTGGCGAGCAGATAAGCGGCGCAGCTGCGGCTCATTGCAGCGTGGCAGGCCGCGCGTGAGGACATTGAGACAGGGCTCGACCGGCCGGCCGATTACATCTGCGATTGCAGGTAGTTGTGGAGACCGACTTTGGCGATCAGTCCGAGCTGCGTCTCGAGCCAGTCCACGTGCTCCTCTTCACCGTCGAGGATGTCCTCGAGCAGCTCGCGGCTGATGTAGTCGCTGCACGATTCGCAATAGGCAATCGCCTCGCGCAAGAGCGGAATCGCCTCCATCTCCATGCGCAGGTCGCACTTGAGGGCATCGGGCGCATCCTCGCCGATGTACAGCTTGTTCAGCTGCTGAAGGTTGGGGAGGCCCTCCAGGAAGAGGATGCGGTTGACGAGCTTGTCCGCGTGCTTCATCTCGTCCACCGATTCGTGGTACTCGTATTCGTCCAGCTTCTTGAGCCCCCAGTTGCGAAACATGCGCGCGTGCAGAAAATACTGATTGATCGCAGTCAGCTCGTTGGTCAGCACGCGGTTCAGGTACTCGAGGACCTTGGGATCGGTCTTCATGTCGGCTCCATGCGAAACGGGCGCGGCAATTATAGCCGCGCGTGCCGGCAGCCAACGCGGTTCTGAACGGAAAGGAGATAAAGCGGGCGGCCCGCCGCTGACTTAGGCGGCGGCGCGGTTTTCGGGGAGGCCGGCGAGCTCCAGCGTCCGCTCGAGGACTTCTTCTGCCAGCGGCCGGCAGCAGCCGCAGCCGGACGAAACGCCGAGCCTCGCCCCCAGCTCACCGACGGTGGCTGCGCCTTCGCGGACCGCGTCGCGGATCTGCTGCTCGGTCACCGCATGGCAGATGCAGATGTACATGGATCGCGTCACTCCCGGAGCGATCCTAAATCACAATGCGAATGATTGTCAATACCAATCACGTCACGATTTGACCTGGGTCAGCTCGGCCTCGCTGGCAGCACCCTAACCTGCCACCGCCTGAGATGGTACTGGAACGGACAGGCGTAGGCACAATGCTTATAATTCGCATTCAAGAAGCAGGCCACCCCTAAGTAGCGTAAGTAGCGAAAATGCCCGTCCACCGACGCTGGATCGCGCTGTTGCTCTTCCTCGCTCTGCCCTTCAGCGCGCTCGGGGTGGACGCGGAAGGACCGGAGCGCACGCTGCAGACGATTCATCACCTTCTCGAGTACGTCGCGGTCGAGTATCCGCAGTTCGTCCGGGACGGCAAGGTGCTGGACCAGAGCGAATACGCCGAGCAGGTCGAGTTCGCGGGGCAGATCAGGGAAATGATCGAGGCATTGCCCGAGGGACCGAAACGTAAGGCGCAAGCGAATCAAGCCGCGGAGCTGCTCGCGCTGATCCGTGACAGAGCCGATGGGGCGCGCGTAGTCGCCGCTGCTCACGCGCTGCAGAGCGATCTGATCGCGGCGTTCGGCATCCCGGTGGCGCCGAAGCAAGCGCCCGACTTGAGTCACGCCGCAGCGCTCTACGCCGCACGCTGCGCCGCGTGTCACGGGCTGAAAGGGGACGGGGCAGGGCCGCAGGCCTCCGCTCTGAATCCGTCGCCGACCAATTTCCAGGACGCAAAACGCCAGTCGGCGCGCAGCGTCTTCGCGCTGTTCAACGCCATCACCCTTGGCGTGCAGGGGACGCCGATGGCCCCATTCTCCGATCTCAGTGCTGAGGACCGCTGGAACCTCGCGTTCTTCGTGAGCCAGTTTGCCGCGAGCGACGCGCAGCGCGAGCGTGGTGGGCAGGCGTGGCAGCGCGGCGAGGGACGCAAGCTGTTCAGCGGACTTCCCGCGCTCGTCACCATGACTCCGGCCGAAGCTCAGCGGCAAGGCGGGGATGCCGATGCCATTCTCGCCTATCTGCGGCATGAGCCTGCACAGCTGGAAGGCTCTACCCGCTCGCCAATCGCGTTCAGCGTCGCCGCGCTCGGGCGCAGCCTCGCAGCCTATCGAGCCGGCAACGCGGACCAAGCGTACAGCCTCGCAGTTACCGCCTACCTGGAGGGTTTCGAGCTGACCGAAGCCAGCCTGGACAATCGCGACCGCGCGCTGCGCACTCGCACGGAAGCGGCCATGATGGGCTACCGCAACGCCATCAAAGCCGGCCGGCCGCTCGCTGAAGTCGAATCCGACTACGAGGCGGCGCTCGCACTGCTCGGCCAGGCCGAGCAGCAGCTTTCCGGCCTGGCAGCTTCGCCGACCGCAAACTTCCTGAGCTCCCTCATCATCATCCTGCGCGAGGGCCTGGAGGCCATCCTCGTGTTGGCGGCGATGGCGGCGTTTCTGGTGCGCACCAACCGGCGGGAGAGTCTCCCGTGGCTGCACGCGGGCTGGGTCGCTGCGCTGCTCCTCGGTGCACTGACGTGGGCCGTCTCGAGCAAGCTGATCGTCATCAGCGGCGCACACCGCGAAGTGACCGAGGGCGTCACCGCCCTGATTGCAGCCGGGCTGCTCCTGTACGTCGGCTTCTGGCTGCACAGCAAAGCCAACGCCGCACGCTGGAGCGAATTCATCCGGGCCCGCATGAACAGCGCTCTCAGCCGCGGCGCGCTGTTCAGCATCGCGCTGGTTTCGTTCCTGGCCGTGTATCGCGAGGTGTTCGAGACCGTGCTCTTCTATCAAGCGCTGTGGGTGCAATCGGAGGGCAGCGGACAGACCGCCGTGCTAGCCGGATTCGGCCTCGGTATGGGCGCGCTGGTAATCCTCGCCTGGCTGATCGCGCGCTTCAGCGTGCGCCTCCCGCTCGGCTTGTTCTTCGCCGCAAGCTCGGTGCTGCTGGCCGTGATGGCTGTGGTATTCGCGGGACAGGGCATCGCCGCGCTGCAGGAAGCCGGCAAGCTTGCTGCCAGCCGCGTCGACTTTCCCTCGATCCCGCTGCTGGGGATCTACCCGAACCTGCAGGGCCTCGCGCTGCAGCT
>DASPUW010000015.1:0-7646 GCA_035622675.1 Burkholderiales bacterium
CGTGCCGAGCGCCGGGACCACGGTGCTCAATCTCGCGCGCGAGGCCACCGCCCTCGTGGCGGACGCGATGGATAAGATCGGCGACAGCTTTGCGATCCACGGCTTCGATTCCAATGGGCGGCACGAGGTCGAGTATTACCGATTCAAGGATTTCGACGACCCGTACTCCGATGTGGAGCGCGCACGGCTCGCGGGGATGACCGCCCAGCTTTCGACCCGCATGGGCACAGCGGTGCGGCATGCGGGGCACTTTCTCCGTCAGCGCCGGGCGGCGCGCAAGCTGATCCTGGTGGTGACCGACGGCGAACCGCACGACATCGACGTTCACGACCGCAAGTACCTGGTCTTCGACGCCAAGCACGCGGTCGAAGAGCAGACGCATCATGGCGTTGCGACCTTCTGCATCAGCCTCGACCCCGGGGCCGACGAGTACGTCGCGCGCATCTTCGGGTCACGTAACTATCTGGTGCTCGACCACCTGCGCCGGCTTCCCGAAAAACTTCCCCTGCTTTACATGCGCCTGACGGCCTGACGCCGTCGGATCGGCCTGACGTTCGACTGCAGCCTGCGCCTCGCGCGGGCGCGGGACTTGCCTGGGTTTGCGCGCGTATCTACGCCACGCCCGCAGACCCAGACTCCGTTCAACGCAGCCATGGCGCCCGAGGATTTACCAGTCGCCGCACAGCGACAGACCCCCCGCGCAGACCGCCTCAGGCGGCAGGTGGTGGTGATCTCGAGCGCCATCCTCACGCTCGCCGTGCTGTTGTCACTCTTCACCTACATGCATGGCCGGTCGGTGAACCTCACCACGACCGGATTCGTCGATCACGATCTGCCCAGCGTCTCAATCCTGTTCGACCTCAAGCTTGCCGTGGTGAGCGAGGAACCGATCCTGTACGACTATTACGCGACCGGGGACAGAGCCAGATTCCGGGCGAGCCACGGCGCGAACGCGCGCAGAATCGAACGTATCCTCGTTCAGCTCAGGCACAGCGATGTCGGCCCCGATCTCACGCTCGGGATCGACGGCCACTTTCGCGAGCTGAACCGGCTCGCGGGGGAGCTCGACGCCACCCTGAGCGGTGCATCCCATGACCCTGCAAAAGCCGGAGCGCTGCTTACCAGCATCAGCCGCCACGCGGCAGACATCAACACCGGCGTGGACAAGATGCTGGCTGTAGTGAGCGGCGACGTCGCGAAGCGCGGCAAGGTCGTGCGGGAGGAAGTAGCCACCATCGTGAGCATGGTGGTGGCGTTCAGCCTGGCCACGCTCATCCTGCTGGTCTTGACCGGCTACTCCCTGCGCGCCTACGTCGGTGAATCGACCAAGCGCAGGCAGCTGGCGTTGTTTCCAGAACGCAACCCGCATCCGATCCTGAGCGTGTCGAGCGAGGGCAAACCCCTGTACGCCAACCGCGGTGCGGTGCAGATGCTGCACGATTGCGGCGCTTCGGCTACCGACGCCTCGGTGCTGCTGCCGGCGGACCTGGTCGAGCGCATGGATGCCTTACGGCGCTCGCGCCGCGACCGTGACCGCTTCGAGTACGAAGCCTGCGGCCGCCAGCTGGCTTGCGAGATCCATCCCTTGCCCGATCAGGATCTCTATCACGTCTATCTTTCCGACATCACCGAGCACAAGCGGGCCGAGCAGAAGCTGATGTATCAGGCTTATCACGACACGCTGACGGATCTGCCGAACCGCAACGAGTTCCAGGAGCGGCTTTCGCAGGCCATCAGCGCGCAGGCCTGCGGCGCCATCCTGCTGCTCAACCTCGATCGCTTCCGCCTCATGGTGGACAGCTTCGGCCACAACGTCGGAGACGAGGTGCTGAAGGCCGTCGCCACCCGCCTGCATCAGATACTGCAGGGCTCGTGGTCCGAGTTTCTCGCCGCCCGGCTGTTCCGTATGGACGGGGCGCGCTTCGCTGTGTTCGCGCCTGGCGTGCGCTCGCCCGCCACGCTCGACGCGCTGGCCGCGCGCATGCAGGAGTCGGCGGTCGAGCCGCTTCGCGTGCGCGACCGGCAGCTGCTGCTGAGCTTCAGCGTGGGAGGCAGTCTGTTCCCGGTGGACGGCAACGATGCGGAGACGGTACTGAGAGGCGCCGACCGGGCGATGCAGAGTGTGCGCAAGCAGGGCGGCAACGGTTACCGCCGCTACAGCACCGAGCTCGACGCCGAGTACACGGAGCAGCTCGAGCTCGAGACCGAGCTGAGGCTGGCGCAGGAGCGGGGCGAGCTCACCCTGCACTTTCAGCCGCAGGTCAACATACGCACTGGCGCGCTGATCGGGTTCGAAGCCCTGCTGCGCTGGAATCATCCCGAGCAGGGCATGATCCCGCCCAACTCCTTCATCCCCCTCGCCGAGAGCACCGGGCTGATCGTCGACATCGGAGAATGGGTGCTGCACACCGCCTGCGTGCAGGCGCGCACCTGGCTGGACCAGGGGCTGCGCGGATTCACCATCGGCGCGAATGTCTCGGGCCGCCAGTTCGCCGCCGGTGACCTGGCCCAGCGCGTTCAGCGCGTCGTGCGCGATACCGGGCTCGATCCGGGCTACCTCGAGCTCGAGGTCACCGAAAGCGTGGCCATGATAGACGCCGAGCAGACCGTCGACACCCTCGCCGAGCTGAAGAGGATCGGAGTTCGCATGGCCATCGACGATTTCGGCACCGGCCATTCGTCGCTCGCGTACCTCAAGCGCCTGCCGGTGCATCGCCTGAAGATCGACAAGTCGTTCGTGCGCAATGTCACCTCGGATCGCAACGACGCAGCGATCACGCGGGCGGTCATCGCGCTCGCCAAGAGTCTGGGGCTGAAAGTCATCGCCGAAGGCGTGGAAACGGAGCAGCAGCGGGCGCTGCTCGCACGCTACGGCTGCAGGGAGATCCAGGGCTTCCTGATCGCGCGGCCGTCCCCTGCTTCGGACCTGGAGCCGTTCGTCATGCGGCAGTTGCAGGCCAACGCCAGAAGCGCGCAGCCGGTCCAGCGCAAGCTGCGGGCTGTCTAGCTCGGCACCGAACGTCCTGTTTTAGCCAGAGGTTCGATGAAACACCGGATCGCTCTTGTCTGTGCACTCGCGCTGCCCGGGCTCTGTTCCGCCGCAGCGCCCGCGATGGTGGGGCAGATCGATGCGGGCGCCACCATTACGCAGCTGCGCATCAGTGCAGATGGCAAGCTGGCGGTGGCATTCCTGCAGCCGTCCGGGGATCTGCCGTGGGGGATCAGAGTCATCGACACCTCTGTTCCCGAAAAATCGGTCCTGAGAGGGTTCATTGGCGCGACGTCGCCGGGCCGCGTGGTCCTGGCGCCGGACGGTCGGCGGGCTCTGCTTCTGACAGAGCTCGAGAAAGAAGCGTTCGACACCGAAACCCGTCACGAGATTGTCGCCATCGACTTATCCAACCCCGACGCGCCGAAGCCGAGCTGGCGCCGCGAGATTCGCGCGCGCAAGGTGGTCCTGGCAGACGATGCCAGCGCCTATGCCGCGTCTCAGCGATCGAAGACCGGAGACGGCTGGCAGACCACGATCAGTTGGGTGAACGGTGAACACCCGGATGCGGTGGTGGACGAGGCCCGATGGTCGCAGCCGGACATGCGGTTCTCCGAGGGCGCCGGTTTTCTCGTTTATGTGCAATTCAATAATCGACTCCGAGTCCTCGACCTCCGGGAAACACCTTCGGCCCAGTACGAGCAAGGACATACCGGGTACCCCAGATACGATTGCATCGCGGCCATTCTCGAGAGCGGGCACGTTGTCGTGGAAGACAGCCGCGTTCCCCGCCTTGGCGTCTACGCACCGAAGGCTGATATCCCCCGCATCGCGACGCTGACACACGACGGCAGCAAGCATTGCGAGCGCCTCGGCATCGGCACCGAAGGAAGCTTGATTCTCGCGGGTGAAATCGGCAGCGGCCGCGTGTACCGCGTCGACCTTCGCGACCCCGGCAACCCTGCGTTCGGCGGTTCTTGGCAGTTTCCGGTGAAGACTTATCCGCTCGCGGTTGCCGGAGCGCTCGCCTATGCGGCTGCGGGCGAGCACGGCAGGCAAATCGAGATTTTCCGCCTTGACGTGACTGGTCCATCCGCAGTGGACTGGGGGGTGCTCGAAGCGGCCCACCGTGCCGCAATGGACCGCTACACTCAAGAGCTTCAAGAGGGGAAACCGGTGCCGCACCTGTCCGCACTTGCGCATTTGAGACAGGCCGGAGTTCGCCAGGCGTTGCAGGCTCCGGTGCAGGAGATTTCCGCCCAGCGCGCCGCCGCTATCTTCAATGACTATGGATTCCTGGCGTCGAAGAGCGGAACCGAATCCCCTTTGGCGGAGCCCGCGCTGCGACGCGCGCTCGAGCTGGACCCGAATCGGGCGCTTGCAGCACTCAATCTCGCTGATGTGCTGCGCAGCCGCCTGTCCGCGATGACCAACATTTCAGCGAAGCAGCGTCAGGTGTCTGAAATTCAGGCGCTGTACAGCAAGTATCTCGACCTCGGCGGCCAGAGCAATGCCCGCATCGAATCGTTCATGAAAGAGGGCTCAGCTCGGAGTGCCGACGGCGACATTTGCAGCGCGATTGCGCGCTATGCGGATGCCGGGCTCCTGCAGGAATGGGTCGCTGAGTCGGCGACAAACATCAAAGCGGGAGATCGGCGGATGGACATCGCGTTTGCTATCGAAGGGACGGCGCATGTACCGGTGACCTACGCGTTCGACGCCGATACCGATTTTCCGCTGGATGAGGACACAGTATCGGTCCCCGAAGATGATCTCTGGGGCGGCGATAGGCTCGGCCTGATCGACTATGGCGACGCGGCCCATATCCTCCACTATCGTGACTTTCGCCATCCCGTCGCAGCATGGCCGCTTTCCGGCGGCCCAGCGTGCCGTTTTAAGACGCACACCGTGGAGAGAGTCGGACCCGGCGCTGTCGAGCCCGAGCTGTGCCGCAGCTTGAGCCAGAGCAGAGGTCCGGCCGCGATCGAGTTCAAGGCGCCGGCTCCGATCGAGCGCGATACCGTGTCCGAACGCTACTCCGAGACCAGCGCCGGAAGCATGCGGGCGCTGGATTTCGCCAATAGTGGGAACCCCGAGAACATCCTCGAGCTCGCGCTGAACAGCAGCGCGGGGGCGGGCTGCGACGAAATCTTCTATGACGTCGTCGACAAGGCCGGTCAGCGTTTCGCTTCGAGCTCCAAGCGTGACCTTCTAATGAAGCTGCAGAACGCAGACCCGTCCAACCGGTACCCGATGCTGCCCTGCGGCAACAAGGCGCGCTTCTTCCTGTACCACGGGAAGGTGTATTTCGAGAACAAGCCCGCCGCCTCGCCACCGGCCGACAACTGGAATCAGTACCACCGCGTCGCCCGCGTCGATCGCGGAAGAGTCGTGGACGTGTGCGATTTCAGGTTTGAAACCACGATCGCGCTGAAGCGCTGATCACGCGCTCTGGCGGACCTAAGACCGCCAGAGCGACCTGTCACCCCGCCCCTCGGATCAGGTCCGAGGCAAGCTCTGTCCCGCGAGGGGCCCTCGCCCTCACCCCCCGCCCTCTCCCGCAAGGGGAGAGGGGGCTCTGCTAAGCATTTGGCGGGCGGTACTTGACCTGTTTCTTCACCGCCTGGTCGACCTCTTCCGGCGTGAGGAGCACGGTGCTCTTGGTGCGGGCCGCCCCACTGCCGGTCACCGCTAGCGCGATCGCGGCGGCGGACACATGATCCGGTAGATCGACGATGGCGAACGCGTCGTAGTCCCCCAACGCAAAATACTGCGCCTCAAACTTTCCACCGACGCTCTCAACCGCCTGTTGCACTGCCGCTCGACGTGCCGTCCCGCCGGTTTTCATGATGCCTTTCAGGCCTTCCATCGTGTAAGACGCTTCGATCAGGTATTTCGGCATAGGTCACCTCCATGGGATAGTGCTGCTGGCACGTGATCGCACTGCGCTTCATGTTCCGAACGGGCATTTGCGCGGCGCGCTGCTCGCCTTTTTCCATGTCGTCCGGGCGAGAAGTTGAATGTATAAAACCAACGCTACGCCGGGGTAGGCAGCGTGTCAACCGAGCCGAGCGTAAGGCAAGTGCACACAGTCGGTATCATTCTGGTGCGCTGCGCGAAGCGGCGCGAGAGGAGAACAATCGAGACCATGGAAAACGCCAACGAGCTTCAATCCTCCGTGCACCGGACCGAGCTCCTGGTCTTCTTCACGCTGCTCCAACTGACCGTGATCGTGCTCGCTGCGCGCCTGTTCGGCAACCTGTCGGCGCGCTTCGGCAACTCGCGCGTGGTGGGCGAGATCGTCGCGGGACTGGTGTTGGGTCCATCTCTGTTCGGTCTGCTATGGCCGGCTGGATTCGCATTCGTGTTCCGTTCCACACCGACCGAGCCGATGACCATCCTGAGTCAGATCGGTTTGATCCTGCTCCTGTTCCAGATCGGGCTGGAATTCGACTTTTCCCATCTGCGCGTGTCACCCAGCTGGCGGGCTGTGGCGCGCATCGCCCTGCTGGGCGAGGTCTTCCCATTCATGCTGGGATTCGCCTTCGGGCAGTTCTCTGCCCCCTTGATCTTCCCGCAAGGAAATGCGCTGGGTTACAGCTTGTTCTGCGGCACGGCCTTCTCCATCACCGCGCTGCCGGTGCTTGGGCGGATCATGCTCGAGCTCGGGCTGCATCGCACCAGGCTCGGGGCGATCGTCATCAGCGCGGCGGCGATCAACGATGTGGTGGGATGGCTGTTGCTGGCGATCGTGTCCGCCCTGGCCGTCGCACAGTTCTCCGCTGGCCGGTTCACGTTCCAGGCCGCGCTGGTGATCGTGTACGTAGTGGCGTGCTGGTGGCTGGCTAGGCCGTTCCTGCTGAGACTGATCCGCCGCTCGGGCACACTCGAAGCGCCGCTTTCACTCGATCTGCTCGGTATTCTGCTGGCGGTCGCGTTCGTATCCGGAATGATCACTTACCAGATCGGGATCTTCGCTATCTTCGGTGGATTCATGATCGGCGTCTTGCTGCACGACCAGAGAGAGCTCGCGGCGGCGTGGCGCAGCAAGGTCGGCAGCTTCGTGGAGGTGTTCTTCGTGCCGATCTTCTTCACCTACACGGGGCTGCGCACGGAGATCGGCCTGCTGGGCGACTGGCAGATGTGGGGCTGGTGCCTGCTGCTCGTTGCGCTGGCGACGCTGGGCAAATTCGGAGGCTGCTACTGGGCGGCGCGCTGGGCTGGCCTCGATGCGACCCAGGCTCGCGCAGTCGGGGTCATGATGAACACGCGCGGACTGATGGAGCTGATCGTCATCAATGTTGGTTACGACCTCGGTGTCCTACCGCGGAGCGTGTTCACGATGCTGGTGATCATGGCGCTGCTCAGCACCCTGATCACCACGCCGGCGCTCAGGCGCTGGCTGCGCGCTCGAGCCGTGGAAGAGCTGAAGCAGGGGGACATAGCGCGCTGACCGAGCATTTCGGATCGCACTGCTCCTCCCGTTGTGTGCGTGCAGGTGAGGTTCACGCTCTGAATTCGGCCTTGAGCGCGCGGTATAGGCGCCGATACTTTTCGCGGCTGCCTCGATACGCATCGACCAGAGCCGGCTCCGGATCGATCGTCTCGCTCACCGCACGCGCAGTGCAGACTTCGCCAACGGCCTCGTTACTGACCG
>DASPUW010000016.1:0-5986 GCA_035622675.1 Burkholderiales bacterium
TCGAGGTTGCGGTGGACGTCGTTGGACAGCGCCTTGAGCGGCGAGACATAGACGACCTGCGTCTCGTCGCGCAGCGGGTGGCGCACACCTTGACGCACCAGCGCGTCGATGGCGGCGAGGAACGCGGCCAGCGTCTTGCCTGAGCCGGTTGGCGCCGCGATCAGCACGTGCTGTCCCGATTGGATCACGGGCCAAGCCTGCAACTGCGGCTCAGTCGGGGCGCTGTAGGTGCGTTGAAACCAATTGGCGACGGCCGGGTGGAAGTGCTCGAGCGGGTTCATGAGCGCAATTGTGCCAGCCTGGACCGGCTCAGGAGATGAGCCACCCCCCGCATGTTACGGTTGTACTACGACGAGCGGGACGATCATCTCTTCGTCGGTGAGGCCGGCGTGCACCCCGATATGGCGGTAGCGCTGCTCGCCCGGCAGCCAGTCCTTGACGGTCCAGTTGTCCTTCGTCACCAACGTGTAGTCGCCCACGCGCTCCTTGAGCTTCGGATGCGGCGTCCCGGGGCCGAACCAACCCTGCTCGATCAACGTTTCGCTGCGATACAGGCGCACCTGACCAGCCAGCTCGCCGCGTACGTAGCGCTCGAACTCGTCGGTCCGGTCCGGTCGAACGTAGCAGTATGCCGCCCGCCGCTCGCCGCACAGCGGTAGACGCAGCGTCGCCTGCAGGCTCGGGTGATCGCCAAGCTCGATCTGCCGCTCCGGCGGCGAGTCGATGAAGCCGTGGTCGGCCGTGACGAGAATCGTCGCGTCCAGGCCTGCCGCCGCGCTCAGGAACGCGCCGAACGCCGCATCGAAACGGCGCACCACCTGCGCCGCACGTACGCTGTTCGCCCCGTGCTCGTGGGCGACCGAATCGAAATCGGCGTAGTAAGCGTAGATATAGAGCTGGCCGTCGGCCGCACGCAGGCAGCTCAGGACGGACGCAAACAGCTGCTCCAGCGATCCGTAGCCACGGCGCTCGGCGGCGCCCGAATGCAAGCGGTTGAAGGTGGAGTCGACGATGCGCTCAGGCGACACGACGAAGGAACGCACCGGCAATCGGTCGAACAGCGAGCGATGGCCGAAGAAGCGCGCCGGATCGACGCCGAGCGCGGTCAACGGCTGATCGGCCTGGCGCGTTCGCAAAGGGAGAACAGCTCCGACGGCTTCCACCTCGGGAAAGTACATGTGCCAGCCCGTGACAGCGTGCTGAGCGGGCGCCAGGCCCGTGAGCAGGGCGGTGATGGCGGTCGCGGTCGTGGGCGGAAAGACCGACGTGAGCGAGGCGCGCAGGTACTGGCACAGCGCGCTGCGCGGGTGGTCGCGGAGGAGCTGGCGGTATCCCAGCCCGTCCACCACGATCAGCACAGTGCGGTTGCGGCTCGCGAGCAGCGCCTGCAGCTGCGCGTCTCTCAGGCCGGGATAGGCCAGCGCGGGCGCGCCGAAAGTGACCGCGATGCTGGTGATGAGATTGAGGATGCTGTTGCCGTCATAATCCGGCAAGCTTTCCCCAGTTGCCAGGGCAATGTCCACGGACGCATGCTAATCAGAACCACGAGTCCGGGCAAAGCCTCCCGGACCACGGTGTGGGGCAGGAGACCGTATGCCAGCTGAAGATCCGTTCGAGCCGTTGCGGCGGCAGATGGTGGTGGAAATCGCGGCCGAGACCGGCCTTCTGGCAAGCCAGCTGGGCCGGGCCAGCCTGGCCGAACGCGTGATCGAGGTCATGGGTCGCGTGCCTCGCCACACGTTCGTTCCCGCCGAGGTCCAGCCCTTCGCCTACCTCAACTCGCCGCTGCCCATCGGGCATGGCAAGACCATTTCCCAGCCGTTCATCGTCGCTTTGATGACCGACCTGCTCGAAGTACACCCGGACAGCGTCGTGCTCGAGATCGGAACCGGGTTCGGCTACCAGGCGGCGATTCTGGCGGAGCTGGCGCGACAGGTGTACAGCATGGAGATCATCGAGGCGATCGCGGCGCAGGGCAAGAAGCGCCTGACCGGGCTTGGCTACAAGAACGTCACCTTGCGCGTGGGCAACGGGGCGCTGGGCTGGGCCGAACACGCTCCCTATGACCGTATCATGGTCACCGCGGCGCCCGATCTGATTCCGGCCTCGCTGCTGCACCAGCTCAAGCCTGGAGGCCGGATGGTGCTCCCGACCGGCATCCCCGACCGGCAGCAGCTGATGCTGGTGGAAAAGAGCGCGCAGGGACGCATCTCCACACGCGAAATCCTGGCGGTGCGCTTCTCGGAGCTGGAGGAACCCGCCGGGCTCGCCGGGCGGGGTTGAATGCTCTCATGGCACGCAGCAAGTTCTCGGCTGGAGCGGTGGTGGTCAGACCGGCGACACAGGGGTGGCGCTATCTGCTGCTGCGCGTGTTCCGCACGTGGGATTTCCCCAAAGGCGGCCTCGAGGCGGGCGAAGCGCCGCTGCAGGCGGCCGTCCGCGAGGTTGAAGAGGAAACCGGCCTCACCGCGCTCGATTTTCGCTGGGGTGAGTCGTACCGGGAGACCGAGCGCTACAGTGCGGGCAAGGTGGCCCGCTACTACGTGGCGGCCAGTGCGGTGGGCGATGTGCGCCTGCCAATCAATCCCGAGCTGGGCCACCCCGAGCACCACGAGTTTCGCTGGGTGACCTACCCCGAAGCCCGACGTCTGCTTCCCCCGCGCTTACAGCCCATCCTGGAGTGGGTGCATGAGCTGATCGAAATGCCGCAGGCAACGCGGGGCTGACCTGCCGGGCTGCACGGCTACTTGCGCGACGACTTAGTGGAGTCGATCTGCCCGGTGTCCGCGTTGACTTCTACCGTTGCGCTGCGGCTGTCGCTGGTGGTCAGCTCGTAGGTATAGTAAGGGGTGCCCTTGAAGCTGAGAGCGATGTCGAGCTGCATCTTGCTCACCTCGGACACCGATGGGTATGCACCGACCGCAGTAAAGCGCGCCGATTTCTCGGGAACCTTCACGCGTCCGGTGAGCTTCTTGTAGTCCTTGTTGCCGAGCTTGCGCACCGGCGCGCCCACGTTTCCCTCGGTGCAGCGCATCGCCCAGACATAATTGTTTGGAGCGAGCACGTCGATCTCGAAGCCGAACGGCTGGCGGTTGGCGGTGAGCTCCCAGCGCGTTACCACGCCCTCCTGTTTTTGAGCCGCGGCTTGCAGGCAATCCTCCAACGCCGGGTACATGGTGTCGGGCTCGACCGCCAGGGCCGCGGCGCAGCTCAGGTTCAGGGCGACGGCGAGGGCCGTTGCGACGCGGGTCAGCTTCGGTCGGTGCATAGGTGCTCTCCTCCTCGGTTGGTCTAGGGAAGCTCTGATCCATTCTCGCGATCGGGCGCCGTCTCTACGCGGCTACGAGCCGGCGGACAGGTTCGCATCATTCCCCGGGGCGCGCAACGCCTGCAAGGCCGGGCAGGTAAGATAGAGCGATGCCGTTCTCCTACTTCGACCGCCTGTCGCCGGCGCGCAAGGTAGTCTACCTGCGCAGCGACGCCGTGGAGAAGATCGAGCTGCCGCCGGGAGCGCCGGTCGACCACCTCGTGCCGCTGCTCGAGCGCGCGCTGAAGACGGAGCGCCGGGCAGAGGTGGAGCAGGTGAGCCAGGCGCTGCTGTCCAATGTCACTTCCCGTCTGCGCGTGCCACCGGTGCGGGTCAAGGTTTTGACGGTCCGGCCCAGCGGCAACTGGGGCGAGCTGCACGGGCTGTACGAGCCCGAGGAACAGGGCAGGCTGCCGCTGGTCACTGTGTGGATGCGCACCGTCGCGCGTCGGCAGGTCGTGGCGTTCCGCACCTTCCTGCGCACGCTTCTGCACGAGCTCTGCCACCACCTCGACTACGAGCTGTACCGGTTTCCCGAGACGTTTCATACCGAAGGTTTCTACAAGCGAGAGTCGAATCTGCTCGCGCAGCTGGCCGGGCCCTCGCCGCGCCAGGCGGCCGTCGCATTCCCGCGCAAGGCCGAGCGCCACGAGTAAGCGCGTGCGGCGCGTGTGAGCTTCGCGCTGGGCCACAATGCGACCAGCGCCCGGTGAATGAGTTCCGTCAGCGCTAGGGAAGCGATCTCCAGAAGGTTCTAATGTCGACAGGCGGTTCCATGCGGGCGGTGCTCTACGCGCTGTCCGCCAACTTCGGGATCTTCGTGGCCAAGGCGACGGCCGCGTGGATCACCGGCTCCTCCTCGATGCTGGCCGAGGCGATCCACTCGTTCGCCGACTGCGGCAATCAGGGATTGCTTCTGCGCGGCATGCGCGAAGCCCAGCGCTCCCCGAACCCGGAACATCCGCTCGGCCACGGCATGGTGGTTTATTTCTGGGCTTTCCTGGTTGCGGTGCTCTTGTTCGTCATCGGCGGCGCGTTCTCCGTGTACGAGGGACTGCATAAGCTCGCCAATCCGCAGCCGTTGTCCTGGCCGGGCGCCGCGATAGCGGTGCTGATCATTGCGGTGTTCCTCGAGAGCTTCTCTCTGGCGGGGTGCTTGCGAGAAATCCGGCAGGTGTCGTATGGGCGCTCGCTATGGCGCTTCTTCCGCCAGTCGCGCAACAGCGAGCTGATCGTGGTCCTCGCCGAGGACATCGCTGCGCTGGCGGGTCTGCTCGTTGCGCTGTCCGCCATTACGCTCAGTCTGGTCACCGACAACCCCCTGTTCGACGCGCTGGGCAGCATCGTGGTCGGCGCGCTTCTGATCCTGGTCGCGCTGCTGCTCACGATCGAGATCAAGGCCCTCATCACCGGGCAGAGCGCAGACCCGAAAGTCGAGGAGCAAATCCGCCGCTTCGTGCTCGATCGTCCGGAGGTGGCAGAGGTGTTCAGCCTGCTGACCCTGCAACTGGGCGACGGGATCCTGGTGGCGACGAAGGCGCACATGCGGGAGTCGCAGTCCGCGTCAGCGCTCATCGATGACGTGAACCGCCTCGAAGCCGACCTGCGTCGGGCGTTTCCGCAGATCCGCTGGCTGTTCTTCGAGCCGGACGTTGTACCCTGAGCTGCGGTTCCGACCGTATGCGGCCTGTGCCGTCCTCGCATCCAGCCCGGCTGTCTCGGACGAGACGATCCCGCAGCGCTATTCCCGCCGGCGCGGATATTGCCTAGAATGCGGACACATGGGCTACGTGCCATAGTGCCCGCCCGTGGATTGCAACTTGAGCAAGAGCGCAGATGCAGGAGTAGTGCGGTGGCTTTGATTCTGTCGTTGGACATGGCGGGAATGCCCAACCGCTGGCTTGTCCTGGAACAGGCCATTACCTATCACGCCCGCGACATGGTCGCCTGGTCGCTGGGCGATGTCGTCTGCACGTATCGCGGCGGGATGTCGCGCCTGACCGGCCTTCGCTCGAGCCTGTCCACGAAGAGCATCGTCGCCATCAAGGGATCGTCCGAGTTCGTGCGCGGACAAACCGCGGAGCCGCACCTCACCAATGCTGCGCTCTATCGCCGGGACCGGCACCTGTGCGGCTACTGCGGCGGGCGCTTCCGCGAGAGCGACCTGTCGCGTGATCATGTCATTCCCCTGCATCTCGGCGGCAGGGACCGTTGGATGAACGTGGTCACGGCCTGCCGCTCGTGCAACACGCTCAAGGGCGGGCGCACCCCCGAGGCCGCGCGTATGCCGCTGATCTATGCGCCGTACGTACCCAACCGTCACGAGCATCTGATCCTGCAGAACCGCCGCATCCTGCATGACCAGATGGAGTACCTCATGGCGCGCGTGCCCAAGCACAGCCGCCTGCACCTCGTCTGATCTGACGCATTAGAGCGCGGGCGGCCGGGCGCTTGAATTCCAACCGGCCGCCCCCATGAGTGTGCTTTCCCACCAGCGTGCCGGAATGCCGCGCCGGCAGTCGAACCGGCTCCGCCGCGACGGCGCACGCCGCCGATGAAATACAAAGACTACTATCGAATACTGGGCGTCGAACGCTCGGCCAACGAAGAGGCCATCAAGAAGGCCTACCGTAAGCTTGCGCGCAAATACCATCCCGACGTGTCCAAGGAGAAGGACGC
>DASPUW010000017.1:0-2600 GCA_035622675.1 Burkholderiales bacterium
GTCGACCGGGCGGCCATTGAGATTGAGCGAGATGCGCCCGTCCTGCGGCGCGCGTGTTTCCGCGATGTTCATGCCGCTGATGACTTTGAGGCGCACCGCAATGCCCGGCCAGTAGTTCTTGTGCAGGCTGCGCACCTGTTCCAGCACCCCGTCGATGCGGTAACGGATGCGCAGGAATGCAAATTCGGGTTCGAAGTGAATATCGGAAGCGCCCCGCTTCACCGCATCTACCAGTAGCGCGCCGACCAGCCGTACGATCGGTTGTGTGTACTCGTCGCCGCCGACCTGCAGGCTCTGGTAGTCGATCTCACCGGTCTCGATCTCCTTGAGAATCCCGTCCACCGACAGCTCGTGACCGTAGAACTGATCGATGGAGTCCTCGAGCTGCGCCTCACTCGCGAGCACCGTCCTGATCTTGACGTTCTGACCGAGCGCCGCGCGCAACTGATCGAGCGCGACGACATTGAATACCTCGGTGATCGCCACCGTAAGGGACCGCTCGTTGCCGTCGAAAGCGATCGGCAACACGCGATGCCGGCGCGCGAAGTCTTGAGGAATGAGTTTCAGGGAGTCCGCGTCCACGACGACTTGGTTGAGGTCGATACTCTCCTGGCCGATGGTGCGGGCCATGATGTCGCGGATCACCGCCTCGGTGACGAAACCCAGGCGCACCAGCAGCCGGCCGATCGGCATCTGGTGGTTCTTCTGCTCAGTGAGGGCGATGCGCAGCTGGTCGGCTGTGATCAGCCCCTGCTGGATCAATAGCTCACCGATGCGAAGTTTCTTCCGCTGTTCCGCCATAGGGTCTTCTTGGAGCCGCGTGCGGGTCAGTTGACCCGGGCAGCGAGTTGGCCAACGCGCTCGATCACACGGTTCTGATCGAAATTGGCATGGCCCTTCTTGAAACTCAGATCCAGCGCCTTGCGGTAGTACGTAAGCGCCAGTTTTGGCTGTTCCAGGTGCTCGAGTCCGATGGCCAGATTGTAGGCGTAGTCGGGATTGTCCGGCTGCAGGTTGTAGGCCTGAAAGTACGCAGCCTGAGCGGCGGGCCATGCGCTCTCCCGCGCGTAGAGATTTCCAAGGCTGAAATACAGGAAACCCGACGGCTCCCGCGCGATCAACTGCTTCAGGCGCGATTCGCTCAGCTGTGGATCGGCCTGCCCGATGATATCGATCAGTCCGGCCTGCGCCGCGCTGTTGCGGGGTTCCAGCCGCAGCGCCTGCTCGTAGAACCCGATTGCCTGCTGCGCGTTGCCGCGCCGTGCCGCGATTGTGGCCAGCCCGAGTACGGCATCGACGTTTTGGGCGTCAGCTTGGAGCACGCCTCGGTACAAGGACTCGGCCCGATTGAGGTCGCCACGTTCAATGGCCTGGTACGCCTCCGCGATTCCAGGAGCTACGGAAGCCGGGGCCAGCTCGACCGGTGCTTTCGATACCTGATCCTCGGGCAGAGACGCGGCCGGAAGCGATTCGTTAGCAGACACGGGCGCGCGGCGTGGTGTCGCCGCCGGGGCGCGCATCGTGCGATCGGGTTGTGCTGCCTTGGCCGGTCTGCTTTGAGCCGGCTGGGGAATCCCGGCGATCGTAGTCGGTGGAGCGGCCGTAGTCGTAGCCGGAGATGGCGTTGCCGTCGCTGCAGGTGCAGGGGCAGGCTGCGCTGGCGTTGCGAGCGCCGGAGCCGGCGGCGGTGCGGGGGCTGGTACTGGCTGGTTTACCGGTTGGGCTTGAGGCGCTGGCGCTTTTGCCGTCAGCGGGCTCGACAGGAAATCACCGCGCAACAGCGCTGGATGATTCAGCTGCAGGTAGACGTACACGCCATAGAAGACAAGGAAGACGCCTGCCAGCACCGCGAACGTGTGAACCGGGCGATCGCGTACCCAGTCGATCCAGCCGGCCGTCTGCGCTTCGTTGGCGCGCAGAATGGTGGCCGCCTGCGCCGCCGACGGCGCGGGCGCCGCAAACGGCTCGAACTGCTCAGCGGCAGGTGTGGGAGCTATCTCCTCGGGCTCGAACAGTTCCTCCTCTTCCAGCGTGAGCTCGGGCTCCTTCAGCTTCTCAACCTGGGAAGGCGTCGGTTCGATTGGTTCTACCGGCGCCTGCTCTACGGGCTCGGGCCGCGCCGGTTCAATCTCGACCGGTTCGGGCGTCGGCGCGGCGCCTTCGCGATTCTTCGCCGCCTTCTGCAACGCTTGCAGCAGCAGGCTCATGGATTCTGGCCGGTCTGATCCACTTCCGGCAGGAACTTGCGCAAGCGCCTGAGCTCGTCGCTGTCGAGCGAGGGGTTCTTCACCAGCGTCGGGCGGATGAAGATTACGAGTTCGGTCTTCACCACGTTGTCGTTCCGGTACTGGAACAGCTCGCCTACTCTAGGAATATTTCCAAGCCCTGGCACCTGTGCCGTTGTACGTGAGACGTCGTCCGTGATCAGGCCACCCAACACCGCCGTTTGTCCACTGATCAGCTGCAGCACAGACTCCATCTCTCGGACCGTGACTTGGGGGACCGGATTTGTTAGCGGATTGGGCAAGGGCAGACCGTTCGCCGAGGTCGTAAGGGCCGGATTCGGGTCGTTCACGAATTTGTCGATCCGGGAGATGGTG
>DASPUW010000018.1:0-7568 GCA_035622675.1 Burkholderiales bacterium
CCACTTTTTCGGACTGCAACTCTCCAACCGTGACACGCAGCGTCTGCTCTTTGCCCTCTCGCCACACCCTGGCTTCGACGTCACGCCCGGGCTTGACCACAGCGACGATCAGAGGCAGCTGATGTGAATCGGATACGCTCTTGCCGTCGAACTCCAGGATAACGTCACCGGTCTTGAATCCGGCTTTGTCCGCCGGGCCGTCTCGCTCGATGCTGGCCACCAGCGCGCCTCTCGTCTCGCTCAAACCGAATGACTTCGCGAGCTCGGCGGACAGCTCTTGAATTTGCACGCCGATGCGTCCGCGCGTGACCTTTCCTTGTGCCTGAAGCTGACTCGCGACATCCATGGCGATGTCGATGGGAATGGCGAACGACAAGCCCATGTAGCCGCCAGTGCGGCTGTAAATCTGAGAGTTGATGCCGATCACTTCGCCATCGAGCTTGAACAGCGGCCCGCCGGAGCTGCCGGGATTCACCGCAGTGTCCGTCTGGATGAAGGGAACGTAAGTCTCGTCGGGCAGGGCACGTCCCTTGGCACTGACGATGCCCGCCGTAATGGTGTTCTCGAGACCGAACGGCGAGCCGATGGCGGCGACCCACTGCCCCACCTTGACTCTGCTCGCATCACCGATTCGCACCGTCGGCAGATCCTTGGCGTCAACTTTGAGCAGCGCGACGTCGGTACGCGGGTCAGCGCCGACCACTTTAGCCTTGAACTCACGCTTGTCGACGAGCTTGACGCTCACTTCGTCGCTCCCGGCGACGACATGGGCATTGGTGAGGATGTACCCATCCGGCTTGATGATGAAGCCGGAGCCCTGCGCCATCTGCTGCGGCCCGTTGGGAGCTGGCTGCCCGAACGGCAGCGGCGCGGGGAAGGGCGGAGGGGCTTGCGGCGCAGACCGCTTCGCCGCCGTGATGGCGCGCTTCGCCGTGACGTTCACCACAGCGGGCCCTTCTTTCTCGACCAGCTCGGAGAAATCGGGCACTGCTTGCGCAGACGCCGCCGCTGCCGCAGCCGGAGCGGCTTGAGCGTACGTTGAGAACGAGAAATCGATGCGAGAGTACGCGGCGAGCAGAGAAACGGTCGCCGCGCCGAACAGCACGACCCAAGCATTGCGTGTCATCTCTGATACCCCTCGAAACAGGATAGGCGGCCCCAGCGGGCGAGCTACAGCACGCAGTTGCAGACCGGTCTCCGCTTCAGGAGTTCCCGACCGGGAGGGACACAGTCACGCGCAGACCCGAGCCGGATGCGCCGCTCGCCAGACTGATCTGGCCTCCATGCCAGTCGACGACGCGCTTGACGATGGCCAGGCCCAGTCCGCTGCCCTCTTCGCCCGCGCTCTGTCCGGGCACGCGGTAGAAGCGATCGAACACCCGGGACCGCTCCTCGTCCGGGATGCCCTCGCCGGTGTCCTCGACTTCGACGATGGCCTGGCCGTCGCCGCTCCGCAGGCGCACGGTGATGCTGCCGCGCTCCGTATAGCGGATTGCGTTGTCCACCAGGTTACCCAGCATGACCCGCAGACTTTCTCGAGCGCCGCGCATGTGCACCGGCCCGTCGCTCTCCAGGGTCAAAGCCAGGTCGTCTCTTTGCGCGAGCGGCTCGAAATCGCTGACGACCTCGCGGGCAAGCTGATCGAGATCCACTGCGCTTTGCACCTCGCCCTGGTGCGGATCCTGGCGCGCCAAGGTGAGCAGCTGCTGGACCAGCCGCGTGGAGCGCTGCACGCCGCGCTCGAGGCGCTCGAGCGCGCTCTCGCGCTCCTCCGAGCTGTCCGCCCGCTTGACGAGCTGCAGCTGGAGCTGCACCGCCGTCAGCGGCGAACGCAATTCGTGAGCGGCATCCGCGACGAACTGGCGCTGCGTCTCCAGCGCGCGGTTCAAGCGGTGCAGCAGATCGTTGAGAGAGCCGACCAGCGGCACCAGCTCCTCGGGAAGATCGTTCCGTGGCAACGGCGCCAGGGCGGCAGGAGTGCGCGCCCGCACCGCTGAGGAGATCGTGGACAGCGGCCGCAGCGCGTGGCCAACGATGATCCAAATGCCTAGCCCTAGCAACGGCAGCAACGCGGCCAGCGGAGCGAGCGCCCGCCGCGTCAAGTCGGCCGCCATCTCCTGGCGCAACCGCAGCGGATGGGCAACCTGGATGATGCGGAGTCCATCGAGCAGGGTGTACACACGCCACCACTCTTGGTTCCACTCCAGGTTGCTGAATCCCTCCCGTGGCCGCAGGGGAATCGCGAGATTGGGGCGCGAGTAAAACATACGCACGCCGTCCTTGTCCCACACCTGCGTAATGAAATCCGGCTCCGGCAGCAACAGGCCCGGCGGTGAGGGCTCGCTGCCCACGCTTTGGTGAGACAGCGAAAACGCGAGCTGCTTGAGCTGATAGTCGAGCAACTCGTTCAGGTCCTCCTGGGCACGGTAGTAGGCGCCGTAGCCGATCAGCAATCCCGTCACAGCAAGTGCTGCGAGCAGCCACGCCAGCAGGCGACCGCGTATCGAGCCGGTCATGGCGTTTTGGGCACGCTGTAGCCAAGCCCCCGCAGATTGCGGATGAAGCCGGCGCCGAGCTTCTTGCGCAGGTTGTGAATATGGACCTCGACCGCGTTGCTCTCCACCTCTTCGCCCCAACCGTACAGGCGCTGCTCCAGCTGTGCGCGCGACAGGATCGCGCCGGGCCTTTCCAGCAGCGCCGCCAACAGGGCAAACTCGCGGGCCGAGAGTGCGATCGGCTCGCCCTTGTAGGTCGCCTCGTGGGTGGCAGGGTTGAGAGTGAGCTCCCCGTGCCGCAGCGTCGGCTCCGCGCGTCCCGCCTGACGGCGCAGCAGCGCACGGACCCGGGCCGAAAGCTCGTCGAGGTCGAACGGCTTGACCAGGTAGTCGTCGGCGCCGCTGTCCAGGCCGGACACACGATCTGCCACCGCGTCACGGGCGGTGAGGATCAGCACCGGCAGGCGCTCGCCGCGCCGCCGCAGCTCGCCGAGCCAATCCAATCCGCTCTTGCGAGGCAAACCCAGGTCGAGCAGCAGGAGCGCATAGGCCTCCGCTTTGAGGGCAGCATCGCCCGCCTCGGCCGCGCGCACCCAATCCACCGTGAATCCTTCCTGGCGCAAGCCGGCGCGCACCGCCTCGCCGATCATGGCGTCGTCCTCTACCAACAGCAGTCGCATGGTGCCCGAAGCCTCTCCCGTTAGACGACTCTAGCCAGACACACTTAAGCTGTCCTTAAGCTCGGCGCCCGACGCTGGAACTCCGGGACGGACCCGGTTGTCATGGGCTTGTCACCTTCAACGAGTATCAGGGGCATCGATCAGCAGCCCGCCCCGATTGACGCAGGATACAGACCCCGGCTAGATTCCAGCGTCGGGGGGTCATCGGCTGGCGTGTCGGAGGATCTGGATGGGAAGGAAGGATGAGAAGAGGCTCGACGCCGACGGAAAGCCGAAGAAGCGCGGCAAGAAGAAGCGCGTAGGCGGACCAAAGGGTATCGTCGATGTGCTCAACTGCCCACCGCTGTCCCGATTCTACTGCGAGCTGGTGGTCGGGAACGGCATCGGCGATGACGCCGTGGAAGATGCCTTGGCTGCGTTCGAGCGGGCTTGGGAAGTGCGGCGACAGAAGGCCTACGACGCGGCCACCCAGGACGGCGAGACCCTGGGCAAGGATTGCGTTGCCGCCGAGCGCCTCATTCTCGGACCATTCAGCAGCAAGCAGGACTGGAAGATCGACTGGGACGCGGAGCCGATGACGGCGATGACCTGGTGCTGGGTCGGCTACGAATCGATCCGGTTCTGTAAACCAGCGTAGACCGGGCGGCGAATTTCCGGCAACCCCCCTGCCCGCGAAGCCGCTGCTACGATCGGGAAGGAGAACGACCACGGCCTGGACCGATCCGGTGCAAATGTACTGCGAGCGCCTCGGCCCGGGGCTGCTCGCCGAGCCGGCGAACGCGCTGAGCAACCTCGCGTTCTTCGCGGCCGCCGCCGCCCTGTGGCGGGTGCAGGCGAGCCTCGTCGCGCGAGGCCGCGTCCTTCCCGCGGACGTGCGCCTGCTCGCGCCGCTTGTGTTGCTGGTTGCCGTGGGCAGCACTCTGTTTCATACCCTGGCTGTACGCTGGGCAGCGACGCTCGACAGCCTTTTCATTCTGCTGTTCTGCTGCGTATTCCTGTACGGCTTTCTGCGGCATGCGGTCCTCGCGCCGGCATGGGCGGCGATCGTCGCCGCGGCGGCATTTGCGGTTTTCAGCGTTGCGTTTCCACGCCTGTTCGCCGCTGGAACGTTGAACGCTTCCACCGCCTACCTCCCGAATCTCTTCGCGCTCATCGCAATGACTGCATGGCTCGGCTGGCATCGCGCACCGGCCACCCGCATGTTCGCGCTCGCGAGCGCCGTGTTCTGCGTCTCGCTCACGCTGCGCACAGTCGACGAGTCTCTCTGCGCACGGTTTCCGCTCGGCACGCATTTCCTGTGGCACGTGCTCAACGGGCTGCTGCTGTGGATCGTGGGCAGGGAGATGCTGCTCGGACGCTACGCAGCCACAGGGTCTGGAGCGAGGCGCGAGGCACTCGGTTAGCCATGTCTGGCGATCGGCGGCCGCGCGGTTCGGCGATGTCCGGCGAAGCGCTCGAGCATGGCCTGGGCGCCGTCGCGTGCGTGGTACGTCGGACCGGTATAGCGCCACCAGTCCCAGCAAGCGTTGGGATTGAGCACGCAGCTCGCGGGCCAGCCCCCAACCCCGTACCGCGCGACGGTCTGCGGATAGAGCACGATCAGCGCGTTGCTCGGCGCCCATCGGTTGTAGCCGGCATCGCGCACGAAGGCCATACCGACCGCAGCCGCGTTCTGCAGGCAGCCATGAAACGCGATATGCACGCGGCAGCGCATCGTGTCGCAGGCGCTCGGCACGTAGGCGTAACCGGTGGCGGCCAAGCTGATCGAGTAGGCATCCCCGGAGGCGAATTCGTTCTGATCGAAGGCGATCAGCCTGCCGCTCTCGCCTGTCGCCGGAGATCTGAGCGGTCCATGTATCTGCTCAAGCAGCTGGGCCGCTGCGTCGAAGTGGCAGTCGCTGATGTAGGGCGAACCGGTCGCAGCGGATCCCATGATAATCCCGTGTCCTGCCACCACGTTGTCGACCCACACGACTGATCCGACGCGAGACACGGGCGGCATGCAACGGATTTTGGAACCTATCTCATGGTCGTTCACGTGATGCCACCGATTGTGAGATAGGTTCTGGCTTGTGGGGCAAGCACCCTGCGCGTAGGCTTGTGGCTGGCAGCCTCAAAACCGCGCAATCATGAGTCAGTCAGAGCCGCTCTACCCCTGCAGCTTCGTCATCTTCGGTGCAACCGGACACCTGGCTGCCACTAAACTGCTACCCGCACTGTACAACCTCGAAGCGCAGGCGCGACTGCCCGACGTCACCAACTTCATCGCCTTCGCGCGACGCAGCTGGGACGAACAAGCGTGGTGCGAGCACATGCAGGAGTCGCTGCAACTCAAGCTCGGCGTGCGCTTCGACCCGGTGCTGTTCCACAAATTCGCGGCGCGCTTCAGCTACGTGGCTGGCGACCTCGCCGATGCCCAGGCCTACGCACGGCTGCTGGAAGAGCTCGCCAGACCCAAGACCGGAGCGTGCTCCAACACGGTTTTTTATCTCGCCATCAAACCGTCGGACTTCGCCCTCGCCGTCAACAATCTCGCTGCAGTAGGGCTCAACCAACCGCGCGGCCTGCACCGCATCGTGGTCGAGAAACCGTTTGGGGAAGACCTGGAGAGCGCCGGGGTGCTCAACGCGACCCTGCACCAGCACTTCGACGAGCAGCAGATTTTTCGCATCGACCACTACCTCGGCAAGGAAACGGTGCAGAACCTGCTCGTGTTCCGCCTCGCCAATCTCTTGATCGAGCCGCTGTGGAATCGCAACCACATCGACCATGTGCAGATCACGGTGAGCGAATCGGCCGGGATCGAGACGCGCGCCGACTACTACGACAAGAACGGGGCACTGCGTGACATGCTGCAGAACCACATGATGCAGCTGCTTACGCTGACCGCGATGGAGCCGCCGCCTGCGCTCGAGGCCGATGCGCTGCGCGACGAGAAGGTCAAGGTGCTGCGCTCGATCCGGCCCATCGTGCGTCGGTCCGTGCATGCTCACGCCTTGCGCGCGCAGTATGCGCGCGGCGTGGTGGATGGGAAGGAAGTGGCGGGATATCAGGAGGAGAACGGTGTCGAGCCCGGCTCCACCACCGAAACTTTCGTGGCCGCCAAGTTTCTGATCGACAACTGGCGCTGGCGTGGGGTGCCTTTTTACCTGCGCACCGGCAAGCGCCTGCGGCAGCAAGCCTCCTTGATCGCGATCCGCTTCCGCCACCCACCGCAACAGCTGTTCAGCGCGACGCCGCTCGAGAACATGGAGCCGAACTGGATCGTGCTGAGCATCCAGCCCTCGGAGCACATGCACATGGAGATCCACGCCAAGCGACCCGGGCTGGGCATGCATACGCATGTGATCCAGATGGACGCAGGCTACCGCGGCGATGGAGAGCAGCCGATCGACGCCTATGAAGCGCTGCTGCTGGACATCGTGCGCGGCGACGCCACGAATTTCATCCGCTTCGACGAAGTCGAGTGGGCGTGGCGTGTCGTCGACCCAATCCTCAAATCATGGGCGCAGGAGCGCGACTTCATCGTGCGCTATCCAGCGGGCACATGGGGCCCGGAAGAGGCGAATCGCCTCTTCGAATGGGACTATCAGGCGTGGCGCAACGGCCTCTAGAGGCGTCTCTAGGAGCTCACACGCTTCGCCAGCACGGGTTCAACGATGATCTCGAGGGCGCGGTAGAGTCTGCGCCCGGAGTCCGCGCCGCTACCGACTGCTGTGTCGAGGCCGCTCTTGCTCATGGTCGCAAGGCGCACTGGATCGACCTCTTTCGTTTCCAGGTAGTGCGCAACGGACAGCGCGCGCTGCTGTGGCAACTTCTGGTTGCGCTTGGCTGAGGCTTTACCATCCGGATAGGTCACTACGATAAGCGTGGTCTTGCCATAGCGGTTCGCAGCGTCCGCCAGCTTGTCCATCGTGGTGCAAAAGGCCGGTTTCATGGACGAAGCGTCGGCATCGAACGCGAGACGCGCAGACATCTGGATGCGCACCACGTTGTGCGGCAACTTGTCCACGCGCGCGATGCCGGTTCGGATCTCCTCTTGCAGCGCTTTGTGCAGATCCTGCTTGTAGCTTTCCATGTAGGGGCCCACCGCACCGTTGCTCAAGCCCCCACCGACTGCAACGACGATGGCGCTGGCCGTGCGGTTCTTCCTGTAGGCCGTCGGAGCGGCCGGCGAAAGGGGCGCTGCGCTCTCTGTCGCGCGTTGAGGCGACGCGGGCACGGGCTTTGGCGTCGAGGCGGTAGCCGGTGCAATGGGCGCCGTAATGTCGCCGTGTGTTTCGCTGACGACAGCGTCGCTCTTTGCCTGTACCGCGGGAGTTTGGACGGTCGTGCCGCCCGTCCCCGCACATCCAGCGATCATCAAGACCACCACGGCGGTGGCCACCGCACC
>DASPUW010000019.1:0-2525 GCA_035622675.1 Burkholderiales bacterium
GAACGCGAGCGCGACCGTCGCTTGAGAAAGTCTTTATTTGTTAATAGCTTGGACGCCTGAGCGAGAGTGGCGGAACGGCAGACGCGCCGGACTTAGGATCCGGTGGGGAAACCCGTGGGGGTTCAAGTCCCCCCTCTCGCATCCCCATGAAGAGTAAAGATCTTCTAGCAGGCCGTTGAGGAAGGGGTTTGATTAATGAGTTTGATCGCCATGGTGGTGATGGTGGGCGAGTCAGTTGCTGGGCTCGGCGGTTTTCACTGGTCTCGGCGAGCGCGGTGATGTGGTGGAGTCGTACTTCATGCGGGGGCCGGGCTGAGTCTGGCGATACGGTTGTAGGCGGCAGCCACCAGATAGGCGTGCAATTGGGTGCGGTCGAGGCCGCGATAGCGAGTACGGCGCAGGCCGCCCACGGTCTTCATCCAGCCGAAGATCTCTTCGACTCGCTTGCGTACCTTTTGGCTCGCCGCGTAGCCGACATGACGCGCGGTGCGGTGGTCGAGCGCGGAGCCGCCGGCGCGACTCTCGTTGCGCGCGAGGTGCGGGGTGACCTTGAGCGCGCGGCAGGCGGCGACGAATTCCGCAGTGTCGTAGCCCTTGTCGGCTCCCAGGGTAATCCGCCGGCTGCCCGGCAATGCGGTCTCCAGCATCGCCCGGGCGCTTGTGCGCTCCGCGTAGCCGTCGGCGGGTTCGACTGCGAACTCGATCAGGAGACCGTGGCGGTTCTCCATCAGCGCATTGGCCGAGTAACACAGCTTCGCTTCCTTGCCCACGCCCTTCTTCGCCAGCTTCGCTTCCGGGTCGGTGGTCGACTGATGCGTCGCGTTGCTGCGGCGCTCGCCGTGGAAGTTAACCGTCGGGTTGCCGGGGTCGTCGGGCGGCTGGCTCGGTTCCCGATCCTTGCGCTTGAAACTCTTGAGCGACGCCCAGGCTTCGACCAGCGTGCCATCCACGGTGAAGTGTTCGTCCGAGAGCAACTGCAGACTGCGGGCCTGCGCGACCACGCGCGTGAAAAACTCGCGCGCCACGTCGTGCTCCAGCAGCCGTGCCCGGTTGCGCGAGAAGCTCGAGTGGTCGAAGCTCGGCTCGGCCGCATCCATATCGAGGAACCAGCGAAACAACAGGTTGTAGTCGAGCTGCTCGCAGAACAGCCGTTCACTGCGCACCGTATAGAGCGCCATCAGCAGCGAAGCCTTCAGCAGCCGCTCGGGCGGGATCGACCGTCGCCCGATCGCGCTGTACATCTCATCGAACAGCGCAGAGAGCTGCGCCAGCGCCGCGTCGGCGAGTTCCTTGACCCGCCGCAGCGGATGCTCTTTGGGCCCCCGATCGCCAGGCTCCATGATCATCAAGATCGCTCGCTGCCGCCGCTCTTCTCCCCGCATCCGCCGCTTCCTCCACCGATTCGATTGCTCACTCAGCACAATTATTGCGGAATGAAATTCAGGCGCTTATCAACAGCCTGCTAGAGCCGATAAAAGCGGCGGGCGTTGCCGCCCAGGATGGCGGCCTTGTCGTCGGCGGTGAGCGCCGACTCGTCTATCGTCTCTTCGATCTCGTGCTCGACCGCCTCGGCCCCGGCTTCGTGCGGATAGTCGGAGGAAAAGGCGAGGAACTGCACGCCGATATCGCTTTTGAGGTAGCGGATCGCGTGGTCGTTCCCCTCGCATCCGACCAGGATGCGGCCGTCTTCGAACAGATGGCGCACCGCACCCGCATCAAAGAAGACCTGGTCGCGCTTGACGCGCTCGAGCACCAGCAGCACCCATTCGACCCCGCCTTCGAGAAAAGCGAAGCGCGTCGACGGATAGCGCTGCATCGCGCCCTCGTACACCAGCGTCAGAAGCGCGTACATCAGGGCGACCGGATGATGCACGACGTGCGAGGCCACAAAGCTGTTGAAGTTGTCGACCCCGATTCCGCGATTGGAGCCGCCGTGGAAAGCGATCGGACAATCGAGGTCGGCGGCTTCCTTGTACACCGGCCAGTAGAACTCGTTGCCCGGCGGCAGGGGCAATCCGGTCGAGGTGACCATCGCGCCCGGTAATCCCAGCTCCTTCACCGCGCGGCGCAGCTCGAGCACCGCATCGTTGGGAAACTGCATCGGGATAAGCGCCATCGGATGGAGCCGCTGGTCAACCTTGCGGAAGCGGTCGGCGACGTAATCGTTATAGGCACGGCAGAGCCGCGTCACATACTCGCGCAGTCTCAGCGTCCCGATCGCCAGACCGTCGCTGGTGAAGAGCACCGAGTGCTCGAGCCCGATGCGATCGAGGAGCGCCGACCAATCCTCGCCGGAGCCCAGGCGTTTGCCGCTCCAGGCGCGCGATGGACGCTCGATCGGATTGTTCCGCAGTCCGGCCAGATGATGAATCCCGTCGAGGCCGGGAAAGACCGCGATACTCTGCGAGAAGGCGCGGTCCGGCTCCGTAAAGGATCGGATGCCCGGGTCCATGTATTTCTTGAGCTCGGGAATCGATTCGACGATATGCCCATCGCAGTCGATAACGGCGACATCATGCTGAGCC
>DASPUW010000020.1:0-12726 GCA_035622675.1 Burkholderiales bacterium
AATCGGCCAGCGGGTCGCTGACGGGAGTGACCTGGCACAACCGTTCCATCACCCGTTGGACGCTGTAATTGCCTATGGTTGACGCAGGAACGGCAGACCAATCGACGGTGGCCGGGAGTCCGTAGCCGTCCTCTGCTTGCCGCGTGGCAAAGTAGATATTAGGGACGTTGACGTCCATGTTGGTCAGCAAGTCCAGGGCCTTCGCTGCGTCACTGATACCGATGTCGGTGGCTTGAGTGGCGGCCTCCTTGAAGGAGACATTGCCTGCCACCAACGCCGAGACCTCACTCGAACGCAACATCGCCAGCGCGCCGACGAGCACGATAGCCAACACCACCAGAACGATGATGAGGGACATGCCACGCTGGGTCCGGAATGTTGTCATTGAGCCACGCCCCACACAACGTTCTTCAGAGGCGCGATCGAGGCATACACCTGATAGCGGTAGCAGCGCCACTCCGGATCCGCTGACAGGTCCAGCGCGGGAAGGCCTGGCCAGGGCGAAGGCGCTGCGGTCGTAACCGCGCAGTTACCCGCACTGTCGGTAACGAGTTCCTTGCGGTCGCTGCGCACCACCACCGAAAAGCGTACTGCGCGAATACGCATCACCAGATCAGCTGTGGGGCTTGCCCACTCCGCTGTGGCGTCTACCCAGCGGCGGATCTCGTTGCTGATGCCGTCAGTGACACCGTACTGTGCTTGTAAGCTGAGCACATTCGCAGCTACTTTGATGGAATTGCCGGTGACGAGATCGGTGGCGTTGAGGGCGCCGTTGGTCACGTCGTAACGTCGCCAGGTTACGGTATTACCAGCCTTGACCACCATCCCGCCCGCAGGATAGAGCGGAGCAGTGGCGAAGGCGGCAGCCGGACTGGGGGCATTCCAGGGACGACCTGCTCCGGCGGCGCGTCCCAGCTCGATCTCGGACGCGATGGGAGTAATGCTGGAGATCTGCGCGACCGTGCAAGGATCGGTTGGGACAGAGCTCGCGATCAGCACCACGTCGCCAACCTGCAGTCCTGACGTCGAGTTGACGCGGGGATTGTCACCAGCCGCGGTGAAGCCATGCGTCAGTTGGACTGGCGCGCTCCCGAGCACCGAGTCGGTGAAGAATACCGTAACCGCGTCCGAGCCTGCGCCCCCGTCGGTTATCTGCACGGGCGCTACGGCGGCGCCATCGGCACGCGTGACAGAGTTGTAGTACAGGTTGAGGCCAGTGCAAGCGAGTTGGGTAGCGTTCATCAAACCTACGCCCCCGTTCCGCACATCACGCTGCATCACATAGCCTGCCATGACCCCGCTGTTCATTGCAGCGTCTCCGGCCAAGGAGGTCCTGCGCTGGCCCTCGAAGAACGCCAGCGAGCCGGACGCCGCCATCACGACCAGCAGCCCTACCAAGATTCCAACCATGAGCTCCACCAGACTCATGCCTCGTTCGCGTATATGCCTCATGCCGGTCATAATCCCGGACTCACTTGTGTCGTCGAGACGTAGTTGTGGACTACGTTTTCACCCTTCATCTGCCAGCGGAGCGTGACGGTCAGCTGGCCGTTTGCGTTGTCGTAGGCCACTTGTGGGGGCACGCTGGTCGCCCCTGGCAGGGTGGATATCACCTGATCGAGCCAACCGGAGGCCTGCGACTGCGCATCCGCACTGGTGCAAGCCGCCGACTGTGCGCTGTTCACGATGAAGCAGCCTACGTTCTGCGGGTTCGCAGCAGCCATACCCAGCACGCTGGTCGCGAAGAATCCGGCTTGCATGCGCACGCGGCTCTCTGTGCTGTCCTGGATCAGGGTAGCTTGCATCCCGATCAACCCAAGGATCCCGACCGAAAGTACCACCAGTGACGTAAGTCCCTCGACAAGGCCAGCGCCCGTTTGAGACTGCTTCATGTGTCCCCCGATCAATTGCATGCCGTCGGACTGCCGGCCACTGCGGACGGGTCGCAGCTCCTTATCAGTCCGCCGGCTGCAACCACTACATTCAGGCAGTAGATACCGCCCTGTTGCCGACACGCGCTGACGTTGGCCGCCTGCAATGTGATGTTCATGGTCTGACCAAACGGGTTCGTCCAACCAGAACCATTAAAGGCGATGTTGTCGGTGTCGGTGGTCACGCTCACCTGTGTTTGCCGGTTTGCGCGCATGGCGACGAGCAAATCCTGGCCGAGGTTCGCGCCCGGAACCATCACGGTCCAGCCGGTGCCGTTGCGCTGGAACTGCACGCTGGTGTTGCGCCGGATCGCTTCAGTGCGCGCGAGCTCCAAACCACTTCGCAACTCCTCGGCGACGCCGCGAACATCAGCGTTCGCCAGATGGACGCGCATCGACGGCAGTGCGACTACAACCAGGATGCTCACCACGACCAGCACCAGGAGCAACTCAACTGCAGTAAAGCCGGTCATTGCAGGTTTCATTGGCATTTGTCCTTCTCGACCATCCAGCAGTCGGCAGGAACGGCAGCGGCGGGGAACGCTTCGGTGCGCCTTATGCCTTGCTCGTTAATGCTGAATACATATCCAGCCATGTTCGCTAGCCCGGTTGCCTTGGCCACAAAGGCCTGCCCGTTCTGCGCAAGGTCGCAGGACAGCGCAAAGTTGATCACCCCGGTCGGCAAGCCGACGGCACAGGCACCGGAGCCGTAGTTACCGTTATCTTGAAAAGCCTTTTCCATGTGCGTGCGAAACTGGTTGAGCTGCTCGAGTGCGTCGACAGCGCGTGCACGCTTTGCATAGGAGCTGTAGCTGTTCATGGCGAAGGCGCACAAAATGCTCATGACGAGCAACGTAATGACCGCTTCGATCAGCGTGAACCCGCACTGGCGCGCCACGCTGCTGGGATATCGGCCCAAACCGTCGTGCGCACCGCTCGAGTGCGAAGCATGCTCGGCTTTCATGCCCCTCTGCCTAACTACCACTCACGCCTCCTCGAACACGCCGGCCGGTGCACAGGGCCGGCATCCATGGGGCAAACGTGGCGCGGAAGACCGATACCGTTGCAGAGGGCGAGGGAGGGACGAGACAGGACGGCAACTGGCGAACACGAGCCTCTGGTGGCCGTGCCGCTCGTTCGGCGGTCCCGCTGTCCTAGGCTCTCGCCCTTAGACCGGTAACTTTGCGCCCCCGGCTTTCGCTCGGGTTTGCCCTTGTCGAACTTTCCGCGAGCACGCTCGCGGACCGCAAATGCAAAAAAAGGCTTGCTTACCCGCTTCTTACGACAGCCCGAACGGAGACTTTAGAGGTGTGTTAAACGTCGGATTACGCTCAAAGTTTCGAGGCTGTCGGGATAGAGCTGGGTCGCACCCCGGTCGGATAGCGAGTAGCGCTTGCCAACTCGTCCTGCGGCAGCCTTCGGCTTTGAGCCAGCGAGCTACCTCAACTCGCGGCTCTTCTGCGAGTGCTTGGTTCGCGGCCTCACAACCGACACTTAAGGCCCGATTCAGCTCAGTCCCCAAAGCTCGGGGTACGTGTTGCGCGATCACAGCGAGCCCGATCGGTCGTTGCGGCATCCAGCACTCGTCCGGTGATTGCCTGGTGCAGGTGATTGGGTTTCGTCTTGCAGTGAGCTCAGACACTCTCGGCTGCGTGCCATTGCGCTGAGTTACACTGTGAGCGCACCCACGGGCTCGACTCTACGCGGCGCCGAGACCGGACGCGTACCCGGGCCCATGACAAGACCAACGGGAGCATTTGCATGAGCAAGGTCAGATCCGACTTCTGGCGTGACTTCTGGACGCTGTTCAAACCGTATTGGTTCTCCGAGGAGCGCGTGACCGCGCGATTGCTGTTCATCGCCATCATCGCTCTGACGCTAGCCAGTGTGTACATGGATGTCCAGTTCAACACCTGGTACAACTTGTTCTACAACACCATGCAGGACAAGAACAGATCCGAGTTCTTCCACCAAATGCTGCGGTTCTGCGTCCTGGCTGGAATCTATATCGTGATCTATGTGTATTCGACGTACCTCAACCAGATGCTCCAGATCCGTTGGCGCCGCTGGCTGACTGAGAGATATCTCAGCGAATGGCTCGCCGACCGCACCTACTACCGCATGCAGCTCAACGCGAGCCAGACCGACAACCCCGACCAGCGCATCGCGGAGGATCTGAAGCTATTCGTGGACTCTACGCTGTCGCTCTCTCTTGGCCTGCTGAATGCCGTCGTCACGCTGGTCGCCTTCCTGGGAATTTTGTGGGCGCTCTCCGGCACACTCGAGTTCGCGATCGGCGGACAGACCTACGTTTTGTACGGCTACATGGTGTGGGTAGCGCTCGCCTATGCGGTCGTCGGTACCATACTCGCGCACAAGATAGGCAGGCCGCTTATCGGTCTCAACTTCAACCAGCAGCGCTTCGAAGCCGACTTCCGGTTCAACCTGGTGCGCTTTCGCGAGAACGTCGAAGGCGTGGCGCTCTACCGCGGCGAAGAGGACGAGATGCGGGGCCTGCGCGGTCGTTTCACTCAGGTCTTTTCCAACTGGTGGGCAATCATGCGGCGCCAGAAGAACCTGAACTTCTTCACTATCAGTTACAACCAGATCGCCGTGATATTTCCCTTTCTGGTCGCTGCGCCGCGTTTCTTCTCCGGCGCCATTCAGATGGGGGGCTTGATCCAGATCTCGCACGCATTCGGTAAGGTACAGGAGGCGTTAAGCTGGTTCATCAACCTGTATTCCAGCATCGCTGCCTGGAAGGCCACGGTGGACCGGCTGACTGGCTTTCACAACGCGATTGTCTACAGTCAGGAGCAGACCCGGGTGCAGCCAGGTATCGATACGGTCAAAGACGGCGGCGCAACGCTCGCCCTCGACCATCTCGAACTCGATCTACCAACCGGTCAACCGCTGCTG
Organism: Burkholderiales bacterium; assembly: GCA_035622675.1. GTDB lineage: Bacteria > Pseudomonadota > Gammaproteobacteria > Burkholderiales > SHXO01 > SHXO01. Next base: position 4,851 of record DASPUW010000020.1, read on the forward strand.
GCTAATGCCAACCTGACGATCGCGCCGGGGACGCGCGTGCTGATCGAGGGGCCCTCGGGCTCGGGCAAGAGCACCTTGTTCCGCGCGATCGCCGGCATCTGGCCCTTCGGACGAGGACTCATCCATCGCCCGCAAGACTTCCAAGCCCTGTTCCTTCCCCAGCGCCCCTATTTCCCACTGGGCACCCTGCGCGAAGCCGTGCTCTATCCAATGGGCTCGACCTCGCGCTCCGATGAGGAGGTCAAGGACGCGCTGGCTACAGTGGGCCTCTCCCACCTGACGACGCGCCTGGACGAGTCGGCTAACTGGGCGCTACGGTTGTCCGGTGGGGAGCAACAGCGGGTCGCTTTCGCACGCGCTCTACTGCAGAAGCCCCAGTGGCTGTTCCTCGACGAGGCAAGCTCGAATCTGGACGACGCCAGTCAGGCTCGCCTCTACGATCTGCTCACGCACCGGTTGAGAGATTCGGCCATCGTCAGCATAGGGCACCGCGAAGAGCTGGCCGGATATCACCAGCAGCGCGTTGCTTTGCAGGCTACGGCGGGGGGAATACACGAGTTGCGTAAGCCCACCGTTCGAGCTGAAGCGGTCATTGCGCACGCTCCAAAACCCGCAGCCCGAGGACACCCGGCAGGATGAGAGCTCGGCAGCACATCAAGTTACGGACAATCCACGGCCTTTAGCTCGCTACCCGGAAACTGCTGCCGCAACTCGGCCAGCTTGGCTGTCAGGGCCACATCGGGCTCCCGTACGACAAACGTGGTCTGCGTCACGCGATGCTCTCGGCTACCCACGCGGGCTGAGCGCACTCCTTTGCGCTGCAACCCATCGAGATAACTGGTAGCGGCTTCCTCGCTCTTGAAGATACCTAATGAAACGGCGTTTTTGAGGGCCGGCGGCCCCTCAACTGCGTAGTAGTCCTTCACGCCCAACTTCTCCAGTTCTGCGATCTTGCGTTGCGCCTCCGCCTTGCTCTTGAGTGGCGAAATGTAGACCCAGTAGGCGGCGACCACCTGCTGCTCGCGCGAGCTCAATCGGTCGCCTAGATCGAGCGCTGCCAGGCCGGCCCGAGCGGCCTTCAGGTCCCCGGCACCGAGCGTGCCCCATTCCAAGCATGTGATTTTGCGAGGCGGTGGCGGTGCCATCGGCTTGGGAGCGATGATTCGAATGTTGTCGGGGTTCACTTGCTGATTGAGGAGCGCGGCATCAGGGTTGGGTTGCTGAGACGCGTACCACGCGTAGCCCGCCACCGTGAGGTTGCCGACCAGAAGAATGACGAACACGACCCTCATGCGAGCTCGCGGGTGGCCACTATGCGCAACCCTTCCAGCACGAGGTTGGGCACCAGCTGAGAGGTCCGCTGCAAGTGGGAACGAATCACCTCGGCCCCGCCGCCCGTCAACAGGATCTGCGGGTTAGCGTGACGCTGCGCGAGTAGGCGCTCCATCCGCTCGATCGCGCCGCAGATTGATTGTACGGCGCCGCTCGCGATCGCGTCCGCCGTCGTGCGAGGAAACAGCACGACGGCACCCTCGCCGCGCGTGAGCCCAGCCGTTCCGCTGACCAGGACCTCAGCCATCAGATCCAACCCCGGCAAGATCAGGCCGCCCAGAAACTGGCCATCCTGCGCCAAGGCATCGACAGTAACCGCAGTGCCGATGCTCGCCATCAGAACCGCCCCGCTCACCAGGTGATGCGCCCCGATCAGCGCGGCCCAGCGGTCAGCGCCGAGCTGGCTGGGGTCGAGGTAACCGTTGCGTACGCCGCACTCTTCGCGCTGGCTGACGAGCCAGCGCAGATTCACACCGGACAAACCCGTCCACGTCTCCATCCATTCCGCCACCGCCGGTGGCGCGACGCTGCAGGCGATCAAGAATCGAGGAGCAGGCAATTGCCGCCATTCGACGGCAAGGCGAGCCACCTCGGACGTCTCCACCCAGCCCTGATGCGACCAGCTGCCGTCCCACAGCCCCCATTTGATCCGGCTGTTGCCCGCATCCACAGCGAGAATTGGCATAAAGTAGCTCAAAGCGCGGCTGCTCCGCGCCGACGTTCCCCGACGTCTGCCGCCCGCAGGCTGACTTCGCCCGAATGGAACCGCCGCAGTCCGCTACGGGTCTGCAGCAGCAGCGCACCATCCTCGCCCACGCCTTTTGCCGTACCCTCCTCGAGCGTCCCGTCCGGCAGACGCACGATGACTCGGCGTCCAGCGTGGACATGATAGCTCTCCCACTCGCTGCGCAGAGGACCGAAACCATTCGCCCGAAATGTTGCCGCCACCCGCGCAAGCTGCAAGAGCACCTCGCCCAGCAGTCGGTTGCGATCCTGCGGTGCGCCCTCCGTTACCACGTCGGTCACAGCCTGGTCGACGCGTTCTCGCGTGGCAGCGTGGAGCCGAAAGTTGATCCCAACTCCAACCACCGCCAAACTCGGACCGAGCACATCGCCGTGGATCTCGACCAACGTTCCAGCAACCTTGCGGTGTCGAATCACGAGGTCATTAGGCCACTTGAGCATGATGTCTTCCAGACCGAGTGAGCGCAGCGCGCGCACCAGGCCTACCCCTACCGCCAGACCCAAGCCTGCCAGGAATCCGGCGCCCTGCTCGAACCGCCATAGCACCGAGAACGTGAGGGCCCCGCCCAACCCGGAATGCCATACACGCCCGCGTCGCCCGCGTCCGCGGGTTTGCAGCTCTGCGGCCAGCACCACGCCACTCGCAGCGCCGCTAACCGCGTCCTCGAGCAGCATCGTATTTGTGGACTCGACAACATCCACCACCCGCAGCTCGTAGGTCTCGGCCTGCTGGCCGAGGTGACGGCGGATTTCGGTCGAGTCGAGCCAGTCGATGGGCGCACCTAACCGATAGCCACGCCCGCGCACGCGCACCAATTCCACACCCACGCTCTCCAGGCAACCGAGCGCCGTCCAGACGCTGGCACGCGATACGCCGAGCGAGCGGGCGAGATCCTCTCCAGAGCGAACTTCCCGATCGCTGAGCAAGCGCAAGACTCGAAAGGTCCATGCTGTTGGTCCCTCATTCGCGAGACTCGAGCTCAATGTATTGCCCCGGAGAATCCGACCGCGCGCGGTGCGCCCCTTTAGCTATACTTGCGAACTGGGTTGATCTGTGTCAAGCGTATCTCCGGGCAGACCTGAGACACTGATCTTTGGGTAGCGGATGCTGCCACATTGTCGAGGGAGAAAGCATGTTCAACCGAATCCTGTTGCCGACCGATGGCTCACCGGTGTCGCGCAAGGCGGTACGACAGGGTGTGATTTTGGCCAAATCAATGGGCGCAACAGTCGTGGGCTTTTTCTCGCCCGAGGACTACCGTGCCCTCATGTACAACGAGTATGTACCGCCCAGCCTGATGTCCGAGCAGGAATTTCAGGCTCAAGCCAAGAAGACCGCAGAGAAGCACCTTTCCTTCGTGGAGAAAACGGCCAAGGTGGCAGGTGTGGCCTACGAAGGCTTCTATCTCGCTCACATCGCACCCTGGCAAGCGATCATCGCGGCAGCGAGAAAGAAGAAATGCGATCTGATCGTAATGGGATCGCACGGGCGGAGCGGTCTCGCCGGCCTGGTACTCGGCAGTCAGACCACCAAAGTGTTGACTCATTCCAAAGTGCCGATCCTGGTAACCCGGTAATCATGAAATTTATCGGCGAGCTGATCGCCCATCACCTCCGGCGCTATCCGCGCATGGAGCTCGCAGACGTGTACAAGCTGCTGCATCAAGCTGCGATGGGGTCGGGGCATGCGGTCGAGGATCCGGCTAACGCTCGCGCCAAGCTAGAGGAAGAGCTGACGCATCTCGAAGAGGGCCCGGATGATCCGGTCGCCGATCCAATCTCACCCGATGGCAAGGTAGCGCGCATCCATCTGCGTCCCTACGTGGCGGCGGGCCACAACGTAGATCTGCTGCTCGATGCTTTTGTTCACACCGCGCGCGCCTACCCTGCGGCGCCAGATCGCCTCGAAAGGTTCTGCGCGTGCCTGGGGGATGTCGCAGCAGTCGGTGGGCTGCCGTACTCACGCCACGAGGTCGAGCGCTACGTCAAGACCATCGTGGCGCGGGGTTATCCGGTGGTGCACCACTCGGACGCCTATCGGGCGGCCTACCGCCCGGCGTATCGCGTAGTCGGCCTCGACCTGCTCCCGGCGCTGCACCGTATCTAGCCGGGCGCCGATCCTTCCCCTGTCGCGCGGCAACAGCTCAACGCAAACAACGCATGGATCAGCCGCCTCGTGCCCGGGCCAGAATCCCCACCCGGCTTGTCATCATCGACGTGGCGGGTGTCCTCCTAGCCGCGTTAGGGCTCGCAGGGTTATTCACCGAGCTTTCCGGGCCCCTGGCTTTCCTAGCGGACAAGAGCATCGCCGGCGTGACCGCGGCGGCGGGCTTCGCATTGATCACCTTCGCAGTGGGAAACATGCTGCGTTGGTTCAACCTGGTTCGCGCACAGCGTCAGGCGCACGAGCAACGCAAGGCGTGACCGTTTCAGTCCGCCGCGCGACGTTGCTTCGCGAGGGACGGAAGGTGTATCTTTCCTCGATGCACCCGCCCCGAGGAACAGCCTCATGACAGGCGCGACTACCCCTCTGCGCATCATCGACATCAGGGCCTATCCATCATCGTTCCCGGTCGACCCGAACAATAGCGTCACGCTCGGCATAGGGCGCGCGGTAAAGCGCGACGCCGTGATCGTGAAGGTCACCACCGAATCGGGCATCGTCGGCTGGGGCGAATCCCATCACGGCCGCTGTCCCGGTGCCGTCGCGCACCTCGTCAACACCACACTCAGGCAGCTCGTCCTGGGTATGGATGCGCACGACGTGGTAGGGGTCTGGAACAAGATCTACGCGCGTCAGCTCGCCAGCCACGGCATGGGCGCGGGTGCGTGCCTGGCAATGAGTGGGATCGACATGGCGCTGTGGGATATCCGCGGGAAGGCTCTGCGCGTGCCACTCTATCGCCTGCTGGGCGGGACCTCGAAACCCGTTCCGGCCTACGCTGGCGGAGTGTCTCTTGGCTATCAGGATGCGAGCGCACTGGTGGCCGAGGCGCAGCCGCTGGTCGAGGCCGGATACAAGGCGATCAAGCTGCGCGTGGGAGATACGCCAGCACGGGATCTGGCCCGGGTGCAGGCGGTGCGCAAGGCCCTGGGTGATGATATCGAGCTGCTGGTGGACGCCAACACTGGATACACGGTGGCGGACGCGCGCAAGGCGATGCCCGGCTACGATGAGTATCGCGTCGGATGGCTGGAGGAGCCCTTCCCGGCCCACGACTACAGAAGCTACCAGTTGGCGTCCTCCTTCGGCAGCGTGCCGCTGGCGGCTGGCGAGAATCACTACACGCGTTTCGAGTTCAACCGCCTGATCGAGGAAGGCTCGGTGACGATACTCCAGCCGGACCTATCCAAGACCGGTGGAATCACCGAAGCGCTGCGGGTGGCCCACCTCGCCTCGGCATGGAAGTTGCCAATAAACCCGCACACTTCCATGAGCGGGCTGAACATGGCAGCAACCATCCACTTTCTGGCCGCGATTGACAATGGCGGCTACTTCGAGGGTGACGTGTCGAAGAACAATCTGTTCCGCGACCAGCTGGTCAGCCGGCCTTACCAGGTCGGCAGCGATGGATGCGTGCGACCCCTCGAGTCGGCTGGAATCGGGGTCGAGGTCGACGAGAAGTTTCTCGCTGCTCATCCCGTGATCGAAGGGCCGGCATACGTCTGAGCAACGACCGTCGCCCGACTGCAATCTACCCGCTTCAAATCGTAGGAGAAAGGTCATGAACCTCAAGTCCACGCTTGCCTGCGCACTGATCGCGATAGCCGCCGGCCTGACCGGCTGCGGGACCGCATCGCTCGCCCCCGCGAGTGCCGACACGACGGCCAAGCTCATGCAGACGCCGCCTGAGGGCAAGGCAGTCGTCTACTTGTTCCGAAATTCTCCGCCCAGTTACGGCTGGGTAATCCCGGTGACGCTGGACGGCAAGGATATGGGCGTCACCAACGCGCAGACCTACTTTCGCTGGGAGGTCGCGCCGGGCGAGCACATGATCATTTCCCGGACGGTCGACTGGTCCGGCATGGTCATCAATGCGGAAGCGGGAAAGACCTACTACGTGTGGCAGGATATCGGCGTGGGATTGTTTGTACCGACCTCCGAGCTCAAGCAGGTCGACCGCCTCACGACCGAGATCAACCTGCGCTCGTGTTATCTGCTGGAAAACAAGACCTGACCCTTCCGGCGACCGAATCAACATGCAGGACGGGCTTGACCCGGTGTTGCTGGAGCGCCGCGACAGCACAGGCCTTGTCACTCTAAATCGCCCCGCGGCCCTCAACGCCGTCAACAGCGCGATGCGAGAAGCGCTGATCGAGGCTCTGGCGCAATTCAATCGCGATCCTTCGCTGCGCGCGGTGATCATCACCGGCGCGGGCGAGCGCGCCTTTTGCTCTGGTCAAGATCTCAATGAGACCGCGGGCTACAGCGTCGATGACGTGGACCACTGGCTCGCGCGGCAGCACGCGATGTACGGCGCGGTACGCGATCTCGACAAGCCTTGCATCGCAGCGTGGAATGGCGTCGCCGCGGGCGCTGGCTATCAGATCGGCCTGTGCTCGGATCTGCGGGTGGGCTTCCCCGAGCTGAAACTGGGCCAGCCGGAGATTCGCGCAGGGCTCGCGAGCATCGTTGGCTCGTACTTGATGACGCTGCACCTGGGGCTGTCCCAGAACGTGCAGATGTCTCTGACCGGTGAACTCATCAGCGGCGAGCGCGCGTACGATCTGGGAGTGGTCAACTATCTCGTCCCGCGCACGCAGGTGTTGGAAAAATCCCTGGCGCTCGCCGCGGATCTGGCAAACCTCGGCTCGACCGCGATCAAGCTGACCAAACAGCGCTTTCGAGAGCTGACGCAGGTCGACTTCGAGGCCGCTCTGGACAGCGCCAAAAAGGCGCAGCGGGAAGCCTATCTGAGCGGCGAGCCGCAGCGTGCAATGCGCGCGTTTCTCGAGGCGCGCAAAAGCTAGCCTAGACCACGCACGGCTCCCCAGCCGCCGTTGGTAGCCGCCTGCGTCACCACGTGTACCTGACCGTGTAGCGGAGCACCACCTCCTTGTCGGCCGGCACGCTGACCGGGAAATGCACGGTACGCGCATCCTGCTTCTCGTACGAGTCGCTGGCAGCGATGATCTTCCAGTTCGTCCAACGGTAGAGGTTCTCCTTGACGATGACCTTCACGGGCTCTTCCTTCCGGTTGCGCAGCTTGATCTCGATCTCCTCCGTCATGGTGTTGCGGCTCGTGTCGATCTTGAAGTCCACTTGTCGCCGCTCGCCCACCACGTCAAATGATGAGCCGAGCTTCAGCAGAATCGTTTCGTTCTTGGGAGTGTGGTCGATGCGGTCCTCGCCGATGAACTCGAGCGAGCCGTCCGCCGTGTCCACCTTGCTCACGCGCACGCGCCCGGCGGGCATCGGCACACCCATTCCGTTCTCCTGCGTGTTCCGGAAACTGAGATAGGTGTCGACCTTCTTGTTGCTTGCTACGCCCAGATTGCGGTCGGTATACGGATTCGGGCCGAAGCCATAGTTGAAGCCTTGCTGGCCGTAGTAGACCAGTGTCTTCTCGCACGGCACCGTCGCCATCGCCGGGAACAGCTCGATCTGCTTGGTAGAGTTGTCGGGCAGCGAGCTTGGGCGCCCCAGCGTGTAGAGGTGATACTCGAAGAAACTCTTCTCCTGGAAGCCGGCCTGATCCCGCGACTCCTCCGCCATCGCCCTCGCCATGAGGCGCGCCGACGGGGCAGCAGCCGCAGGCGCGCGATGTACGTCGCCCGCGATCAGCTTGATCTTGGCGTC